>CAXGBP010000027.1:0-7598 GCA_964007685.1 uncultured Candidatus Poseidoniales archaeon
GCCAGTCCATCGGTTGAATCGGGGTCAAGAATCACGTATCCCGCGAACGCGATGGTTAACAGGAGTCCCGCAGCCAGCATTGCCTGCGCTCCATCCATCGTGCTGGCGCACCGGTCAAACGATAATGAATCATATCCTGCACAGGTCATGGTTCAGGCCGGCACCCATCCAGATTGGTGGGAACAGGCGAAGGTCGAACTTTGCAACTCTGACTCAGCCCTCGCCAAGGTCATAGTAGACCGGGAAGAACCCACCCTCATTTCACGTGGAGACCTCTTCGCCACACTCGTCAAATCGATTGTTGGTCAACAGATTTCGACCAAGGCTGCTGCCGCCATTTGGGAGCGACTGTGCGACCTCGTCGACCCAATGACCGACGAGTCTATTCTACTGCGTACGCATGAGGAATTACGCTTGGTCGGCCTCTCCAATCGCAAGGCCGAATATATCGTTGGAATCGCCCAGGCATGGAAAGACGGATTGCATGCGCTTGATTGGGGGTCGATGAGCGATGAGGAAATTCTCGAGAAGCTCATCGCGCTTCGCGGGGTTGGGCGCTGGACTGCAGAGATGATTTTGATTTTCTCACTTCTGCGCCCTGACGTATTTCCCATCGATGACATCGGCGTCGTCAGAGGTATGGAACGAGTTTACAATTCAAGAGAGACTTTGAGCAAGCCCCAACTGAACGCGATTGCAGAGAAGTGGAGGCCTTACCGAACCCTCGGATCGTGGTATATGTGGAGAGCGATTGACCCCGAACCCATCGAATACTGAGTGATCGAACTCGCCTGCCAAATGGTTTGCTGCTCACATGCAGTAGCCGCGTTTTGGCTGGTTGGGTATCTGTGGAGTGGCGCCGGATTGGACACCATCCGCCTCTTCCATAATTATCGTCAGGAGGGTGTGAACAAGCGTTCTGAGATCTTCGACCTCGCCCTTCAATTCCTCTACAGTGACCTGATTACTCTGCTCTGTCATATCCCCATCCCCATGCGAGAGAATTGACTTCCCTCAACGATAGGTTCCACTTTCTGGGGTCTATAAACTCGATAGGTCAGCCTCTCGGCCGGAGTAGGTTTCGACGACTCGGGTAAGAGTGCCGGCAGAGGGACAATTACAGAATCTGAGATTCACTCTTCATCTGAATCGTCGTCGGATGCCTCATCGGCGCCCTCATCCTCAGCTTCATCATCGTCGGATGCCTCATCGGCGCCCTCATCCTCAGCTTCATCAGCGTCGGATGCCTCATCGGCGCCCTCATCCTCGTACTCCCAATCCTCTTCGTAATACGAATCTTCGTCATCCTCGTAGTAATACTCGTCATCCTCGGAACGTGAACGGTTGACGAAGAATCCAACCATCGCCACCGCAACAAGGAAGACTCCGCCGATCATAACCCATGTCATCATCTCGTCATCTCCGCCATCTTCGGTAATCACCTGCTGGACTAATATGCCAGGGATTGCGTGTGCTGGGTTGTCGAAATCATCGTCGACAATGATGTAGAGAACCGGCTGACCGGGGTCTCCTGCAATCCACTCGAATCGAGCATAGACGGATGAGGTCTCAGCCGGAAGGTCGAGGTCGATCGTGTTACTCTCAGACCGCCACTTGCTATCGCCAGTCAATTCATAGAGGTTGATCTCAATCGTTCCATCGCGCTTTCCACTATTGCTCCAGAAGGTTTCGATTACAACGGTTGTGTCTGGGAATGGGTCCTTCGGAGTGACCACGACATTGTCCAGTGCTGGGACGAATTGCATGATTCTCAGGGCGACTGTGCGCGGGGTGTCATCGCTACCCAACCCTTGGATTTCATTTCCTGCTCGGTCAGTCGATGTGACCCAGAAGAGAATACGGTCACCATTTGCGACATCGAATCCTTCGAGAGCTGGGGTGAAGTCCAACTTGCCTTGGAATATATCACGGCCATCGTCGTCGATAATCAACGGGAGGGCGCCAGTGTCCTCTGTTCCAGCGACTGGCAAATTATTTCGTAGGAATACCCACGCGACTTCGAGGTCATCGTCTGACATACCAATTTCATCAATTATGGTTACTGTTACCAAGACCTCCTCCAGAAGGTCAGATTCCAAGGTCGTTAGAGATGAATCAGGATAATTTCCCTGATCGAAGAGAACGGTTGGTGATATGCTGTCTACAGTTACCTGCGCATCCTCATTGATTGCAGAGACTCCCTGGCCTGGTAAATTGAGAACCGAAGTCGTCAACCCCATCGTTGGATTGAGAGGAACTCGCATCGGCAGCGTCATTGAAGTCACCCAAGTTCCGTCTTCATTCACTTCGGAGACGGATTTGATTACTTGAGTTCCATAAACAATCATCATCTCAACCTCAAGATCGTCAGGAATCGTAGTCATTGCGACACCAGATCCTGAATAGTAGATTTCGCCACTCAATTCTAATTCATCTCCCTGTCTGAGATAAAGGTGCAAATCTTGCGGTTCGACAACAGGTGGCGTGATGTCGACCATTCCGGACGGAATAGCCGATAGATTGTTGTCCAATTCCCAAGTCAACTCGCCGATATTGTTCTGGTAGGCTACCTCGGTTATGTCATCCATGATGCTCACACTTGGTTTGCAACCATATTGGCCGTCTTCCCACGGGAATTGCCAGGAGAGTTGGAACATCATCGCCAATTCAACCACTGCCGAGGTGATTTGCTGCGTCTGAACTGTGAGTGGTGATACCATCGAATCGTCAGCCGTCCAGATTTCTCCATTGGATGGATTGTAGGTGAACTTACCGAGGTTGTCTATTCGGTCTCCACAAAGCATTACACTGACATTGTCCAACGTGTGCAAGCCGTTCAGTTCGTTAATCTGCATCCTAAACGTGTGAGGGACTCCTGCTAGCAGATATCCAGTTTCACGGTCCAGTGCGAATCCACCGTTTACCAGAGTTGTAGGCTCATCGGTAGCGATGATGATGGTTGCCCATGCATCATCTGCACCCGGGCCACCTCCGGTTCCTCCATCTTGGTAGGTCAAACCGGCCCAATCAGTCCCTTCAAGATAAACATGAACTGGACTGTTGAATGATTGACCGGAGACATCGATACCGACGAAGTTGACTTGCTGTTCTCCAGTCATCCCAGAACTAAGTTGTTGGGTCTGCGAGAGGTATTCATCCACATCGGCGATTCCGTCTCCATTCTGGTCATCGATATCGGCGCGCCAGTAGTGCAGAGTTAGAGTCTCACCACGAGCCTCGGCCTCTTGGATAGTCACGAACATGTTCAATGGTACGGTAGGGTCCCAGACCTTGCCGTGAGCAGGAGTGAGACCAGTAGGAGTGTTGACCTCGATTTGCCCCGCGAGTGGTGGGTTTGAGTCCTGACGAATCGTAACTACGGTAGCAACTCCAGAGACATCAAGAGCTCCTATGGCTCCTCCCAACGGCCCTACTCGGAATAGTTCAGGAGAGGCCGTTACATCGCCAGTGCTTGAAGGTGTGTTGACGATTCCACTAAACTCACCGCCATCTGCAGAATCCATCATAATCAGGCTGCCTGAGAGGTTCAATCTGACTTGGAAGTCATCTCCAATTGGGCGGTTATCGGTGGAATCTTGGAATCTTACATTACCTGTGATGTTGAGGATACTTCCTTCGATGATTGGGTACGGATAGAATGTAGAGTACTGATTCGAAAGCAATCTACCGAACTGATCTCGAACCTCGAAGGTGTCGACCTGTAGATCGTTCTCTACGGCCTTCCTTCCAGACTGACCACTGTGAGCTACGGCAGGCCAGACAGTTTCTCCGGCGCTGTCCAAGGCCTTCGCCACCCAGCGGATAGATTCGACATCGTCCCAATTCCATGAGATATCGAAGACCCAATCGACAGTGATGTCGGTGTAGCCATCGTTGTGAACAGCTTCAGTGATTGTTGTCGCGGAGGTGTTCAACTCGAGAACACTATCTCCGCGCACCTGTGTCAATGTAACTGAATCTGCGCCGACACCCCAGAGTCCATCGGCGCCATTGGAGGCGATGAATTCGATTACTTGCCCGTCGGAGGCCTGTCCTCGGAGGATAATTTCGGAGAGTTGTGTATTATCGTGCAAGTGATGGTGCTTGGTGGTAATCGAATACGGAGTTCCACGGGGGTAGAAGGTATTTGGAACTTGGAAATCTCTGTTTGTGATGATGTAATCGAACTTCAGGTCACCATCGACAGTGATAACTCCTGCTTCCGCAGAAATCGACACTGGAATATTGACCAATTCAGGTGGTGGATCATCGGTGGTTTGAGCATCGTGATAAGCAGCCACAGATGGACCTAGACCAGATACGTTCTCAAACAATAAGTAGCCAATTCCGAGTCTCGATAGACTGACCGTCTGCGCACTATTCGAATCAACCTCGATGTTGATGTCGCGCCACTCTCTACCAGTATCGTAGTCCGTGTGGCTCGTGCCTTGAGCAGCAATTGCACCTAGTTGAGCGATGTTCAAAGTATTGTAGAATACGTAATTTTCAGAGCCGCTAGATTGGCTTGCACCTTCAACGGAGACGCTTACTGCGGCCGCGAAGCCATCGGCAGATTGAGACGCGATAGTGATGATTCCACCGTACAATGATGCAGAAGTTGGGATTCTCACTGTGACCGAAGCGGGATTGGTTCCATCCAAATCAAGAGTAGAACTCACTACCTCAGAACCTCCACTGATTAGAGACTGCCATCCATAATGGCCGTAATCATCGCCCATTGGGAATGCCCATTCTGTTGAATCATCATCGAGTACATCCAATGACGGATTCTTTGTAGGTTCAGCAAATTCCGCGGTCATAACCATTCTGTCAATCCAACCATTGGTCGGTAGAGCGATAGAGAGTGAGAATCCAGTGACTGGATAGGTAAACCCAACTCCGCCCGCTCCACTCGTTCCGATTTGATTGCCGTTCACATCATAGGCGGCGACTGAAATTCCGCCCGAAGTATTACCTGATACATCGATGCTCTTGATTGGGCGAGACGAATGGATGTAATCCGATGTAATTGTACCTGCGATTGTCGTTGCGTTGAGCAAACCGTCGACAACCTCCACACTTGGACTCATATCCCAGCCGTTAGTGTCGAAAGAATCGGCACTGAGGAATCTCTTACCGCCTAACGTAATCTTATTGATTCGAGGTGAGGCTTCTGGATCTAGGCTGTCAAGATTGACTTCGACCTTGACGCTATCATGCAGTGCGGAATCGACTCCTGCTAGCGATATAGGGAATGCTACGTCCTCCAATCCATTCACAACCGCTCCGGTTGAGGTGTCAATCAGAGTGCCTGTGATTGAGGTGTTGGTTGGAACCAGTGCATCGATATCTAACCATCCGAGATTGAATTCATCAACTGAAGTCAGGTCAATTGGTGGACTGGTCCATGAACCTCCAGCGGAATAATTAGGGATTAGTATGCCGAAATCATCGACGTATCCACCTGCGTACAAGACCGAGGAATCGGTCCAAATCCTAAATCGGAATTTTACATCATCTCCAGCGTATTGGGAGAGAGAGGCCTGTCGGTTCTCGAATTCAGTTTGCCCGCAATCTCCACCCATCCAAGCATCGTTGCCGTACATCCCATTGCCCGAATAACCGACAGAGCCGTCATACCAACCTGTGATTCCAGGGTCGAAGTATTGCCATGCCCCGTTATTTACCTTGATGTATAGGCCGATAGCGTCCCAATAATTCTCCGTACAGACCCACTTCTCGAAAGTTAGAGTGGCTGAGCTGTTTGCTGGGATTTCATAGGAGGGACTGGTGAGATATGCATTGGCATTGTTGCCGTAATTGCCATTCAGATTTACTCCGTAAACGTAAGGGAATGATGGCTCCATCGTGGAGGGTCCAGCTGTATTTCCTAATTGTCCAAGGGACCACTTGTTGCCAACGGCACCTGAAGTCGGGTTGCGAGACCAACCGCTAGCATCGCTCACTGTTGGTGCATTGGCACCCGAATCCTCGAAGCCGAGTGATTCGTAAATATCGCCAGTGGCTAAAATGTAGTGCGCCCAATCATTAGCTGTGCCTGTTCCAGTCGGTGGAGTCGCGATATAATCCGACATCGTTGTGCTGGTGAAGAAATCATCCTCAAAAATCACTGTGTCATCGTCAGTGTAAACTCGAAACGCCTTAACCGTCAAACCTTCCCGAGAATCACCACAGCAAGAGCCACCGTAATGGGTGTAAAGGTCAGTATCGACAATGAATCTCATCTCTACATTGCTTTGATTCTGGAAAGAACTGGGTATTGAGAGATTTATCGTTCTGTAATCGAAGCTCTCGCCGAGATAGGTATCTCCATTAGATGTGGTGTAACCATATCCTGGAATCGCACCGGTTCGATCCTCACAAATCGTTGTCGTTGCCGTTGTGCCGGTTGATGATATATCCGTCCAAGTGTTGTTATTCAGAGAGAGTTCAACACAAGCATTGTCGGACAAATATCCTTGAAGATCCCATTCCATATCGATTTCTATCCACGAATCACCGTCTGTTCCGGACAAATCAACAGACCCCTGTAGCCCTCCATACGCCGTGCCTGAGTACTGGCAAGTGCCTGTAGTGGCGATGCAACCGTGATGCCAAACACCGTAGGCGACACCATCGTTGTTGTACTCGATATTGTCGAGGAACCAGCCGGGTCTCTCATCCGTAGCGTCAGGTGAAGTCCAGATGCGGAATCTGAATTGAAGCTCATCAGCATTGTGAATCTCGGGAATTGAAGAAAGAGATACGTTGCTGGTGACCCAACCACTAGATGTTGGTGATGCGAACACAGGGAGTGCCCCAGACGACGGGGCTCCGTTTACATCTGGACCATCCTCGGATAGAGTGCTCGGGTAACCGCCATCGGGAGCAATCCAGGACCAAGAAGTCCACGTACCATTCTTGATTCTGTATTCAACCCAAACTCCGTCTCCTTCACCGTTCGCAGTGCTGTCAACGTGATACCAATGGTCGAAGGTCATCCAGTATCCGCTCATTTCAGCCGAAGTTGGCACGAGGAATTTCGGGGCAATCAACCAAGCATCAGTTCCGGCTGGAACCGCTTCACCAGGGAGGGTTGCTGCGGTAACGGCGCCTTCCTGAGCGATTGAAGGAATTGTACCATAACTAGTGACACGATTGGCACCCTGTAGTGTCCCGTTCATATTCGAAAGAATTGCAGGGCCCCAAATAGCGCGGTAGTGACAGATGTAAATTGTATCATCGATCTCACTTGAATCCAATGCACGATCATCATCCCAGTCGATTCCCGAATCGATCTCGAATCCTCCGAATTCACAATTGCTACCGAATGATTCAACCGACGACGAAGTGAGGGCTGAGTAGGTAGTATTGGTCCCGTTCGATGAGCTGTGGACATCACAGTAGTACAGAGTCTCTGTAATTTCATTCTCGTTCAGAGCACTGTTGTAATTGTTATCGAATCCGTATACAAATTCGATTCCGCTGCTATTGTTGCAGCCACTCGAATTAGTGACAGAATTAGACTCGTAAACTATGGTGAAACCAGGGCCGCTTTTGTACTGGTTACTCAGAGTTGCTGTGATATCGCCCGCCGC
>CAXGBP010000028.1:0-7440 GCA_964007685.1 uncultured Candidatus Poseidoniales archaeon
CTGATGGTCTCAAGGTCCGTAGGATGGGGCGAGTCATGAGAGTGACAATTGACGATGAGAGCACTATCGATCGTATCATCCAAATCGCCCACAAGGCAGACGTACAGATTCGTGAATTGCATGAGTACGAACCTGATCTGGAAGACATTTTCCTCCTCATCATGGACAAGCTTGGAGCCCACGTCAAGGGAACCTCAGACCTGATGACCTCCAAGCACACAGGAGGTGGTTCCTCTGTCTGAACCGGAATCCACACAACCTCCGAAAGAGGATGAGGTCGAGCCGGCGCAGACTAATACTCAGGCGGTAAGTGCTGCCAACGTCGTAGCTGGAGAAGACACAGATCAGAATCAATCGGACCTCGATATAGGCTCGGGACAGACCCGAATGGAGGTCGCATACGGGGCTGGCGATGGCGATGATGATGCAAAAGCGGTGGTTGCGCGCAAGGCCTCGTTAGGCATACTTTTCGAGCAAATTTACCGGCCGTGGGATGGTAATTTAGGGCCGCGTTGGGTTCGGAATTACGCGATTTTCAGGCACCATGTTTACGGTATCTTCCGTGGCAAGGGACATCGACATTACAACCCATTCGTCAGGCTCGCAATACTCGTAATCTTCCTAAGTTCGCTGACTCCAATAGCGATGATTTTCCTCTCTGTGACTATCTCAGGAGGAGAGGGCGCAGAATTCCTCAACCGAATGTGGGGGGTCAACCGCTACAACCTCTGGGGGCAAGTCCTCGGTTACTTCCCCCGCAACCTCTGCATGTGGCCACTTCTGACTGCTCTGGTGGTTGGAGGAATGATTTCCGATGATCGTAAGAATGGAACCAGCGCAATCTACTTCTCAAGGCCGGTTACGAGAACTGATTACACGGCGATGAAGTATCTCTCAGCCTCTGTGGTTCTGGGCTTCGTCATCGTCTTCTCTTACATGCTCTATTACGCAGCTTCAATCGTCTTCAATGGCGAGGGATGGGCTTTCTTAATCGATACTCTACCCTACTTCCTCGGGGGTTTGATTGCAGGTATTTTGCTTGTGATAACTTACACTTCGATTGGTATGGCACTGTCGAGCGTGAGCCAGAGTCGCTTTTTCGCAGCGATTGGATTCCTAGCGATTATTTTCGGTACGAAGGTGGTCGCTTTGATGATTGAATTGATCTTCGACACGACGATGTTCTACATCCTCAGTCCCTATGATTCTCTGGCTCACGTCGGTCAGTGGTTGCTTGGGATCCCTGCCAATTACGAGCATCCACTGGCTTTCTCAGTGATTTCTATTCTGATTTACAACGCGGCTTCAATCGGATTGCTGGTAAGCCGAGTCAGTTCGCTGGAGGTGACTAGAGAATGAGTACTAAATCCACCCCGGCTGTGCTCATCGATCACTGTTCGAAGTGGTATGGTCAGGTGATAGGCCTGAACGATGTCTCTCTCGCGATCGATGGTGGTGTTACTGGGATTTTGGGGCCGAACGGTGCTGGAAAATCAACTCTGTTCAAGCTCTTGATGGGGCGATTGAAGCCAAGCAGTGGCACTGTTCGATTGTTCGGAGTCGATCCGTGGGAGAATACGGCTCCTTACCGACGCGTCGGCTACGTCGCCGAGACAGAGAAGTTGTATGACTGGATGACTGGACTCGATTTCGTCTCGACACTGGCTCGCCTTCACGGAATGACGAGGGATGAGGCGATAGAGCGCGCCGCGCACGTCCTCGAATTCGTCGGTCTATCTGATGTTCAAAACAAGGAGGTTGGCAAGTACAGCAAGGGCATGAGGCAGCGAGTTAAGATCGCACATGCCCTTGTCCACGACCCTGACTTGATTATCCTCGACGAGCCACTCCATGGATGCGACCCAATCGCTCGCACCAGCATCATGAGCGTAATTCGCGACCTTGGGGCGCAAGGTAAGACCGTGCTCGTCTCCAGCCACATCCTTGATGAGATCGAGCGCATCACTGAGCAAATTGTCATTCTTCACAATGGAAGACTCCTTGCTCTCGGCAATCTTCACGCAATTCGCGACCTGCTCGACAAGCACCCACACCGAATTCTCATCCGCACTGAAGACCCAAGGGCTCTGGCTGGATACTTCGTGCCTGAAGACCCGGTTTATGGTGTCAGATTCGCGGGAGAGGGAGCGCTTGAGATCCTCACCAACGACCTCTCGGCCGCTCATACAATCCTCCCTCGAGTAATCGTCGAATCCGGCATCAAAGTCACATCAATCGAAAATCCGGACGACAATCTCGACGCCCTGTTGGGCTACTTAGTAGGTGGAGATTCATGATTGACAAACAAGGCCGTAGCCTCGCCGACACAGTATGGACTCGCCTCGACCGCAAGGCGGGAGCCATTACCGAACTGACGATTCGCCAATTGCGTCACCGACTCTCAACTTGGGTAGTTCTCGGTGTTGGAACTCTACTACTGCTGACGCTTCTGGCGATGTATGTCGCCGGAGCTAGGGAAGGCTGGGACCCAATCGACAATGATGGCGACTCTCACGATTGGGATCAGGATGGATATCCAGCCGGTCAAGAAATGAAGTACGGAGCAGATCCGTGGGATGGAATGTCCTATCCTGGATCTGGCCATTTCGTACAGGAGGGGTCCTTCCAAAATAGCCAGGGTGCCGTACATTATGGCAACCACACTTGGCGTTCGGCCACAGGGACCTTCACTTACAATTGGATAGACGAATCGTTCACTGGCGGGCGCGGAGTCTTGGATGTTGATCGAATGAAGGATTGTCCCGAGGGTGAACCGCTAGAAGACTATTGGGTGGATTGGGGAGACGGATGTATAATCGACGAGGGTCGTATTTTCGTTCTTGAAGCGACCTTCGGAGGAGAGGGTACATTCCGAGTCCACCAGAATTGGTATGCGGAATGGGGCAACATGGCAGGCACCTATGACGTCGAACCCGAACCGGCCTCAAATTACATCGATGAGGACGATATCGATTGGTCGGGCGACCCGAATGGAATCAATGGGTTCGACGATGACGGAGATTGTCTGAGGACTGATTGGATAAGCGTCGATTGGCACTTCGATAAGGACGAAAATAATAACGGGATTCCGTGCGATGTAATCTGGTACGCTGCATCTGACGGGACAATTATCCATATTGATCGTGACGACTATGTCGATGAGGATCCGAGCGAGGAATCGCTCTCGTTTGAAGACGCTCATCGTGCCTTCATCATCGCTTCAGGCAAGATAGCCTTCGTGATGATTCTCTCTATCTTCCTACCACTCTTCCTCGCTCTTGGCCTAATCCGCGATGAGACCGAGAACGGCACCCTTCACTATCTACTATCCAAACCGATTCATCGCGGCGAATTCATCACTTACCGAATTCTAGGATATTTGATTATTTCAGGTGGATTTGTCCTCATCATGTCCCTCCTTATGGGGGTCGTCACAGCCGCCTTGGGCCCTGGAGATTCGATATTCCGATTGACCGATATCGTAGTCTGGCTCGGGATCGCTTTCGCAACTATCCTAGCATTAGCTGCCTACGGCGCGATTTTCAATACACTCGGCCTCATATCCTCGAAATACGGAGTCTATATCGCTCTGATTATCGGTGTCTATGAATTCGTCATGGCGGTTCTCACATTGGCAGGAGCCTCGCTAATTCCAGTCCTCTCAGTTTCGCATTGGACTCTGCAATTAATCGATTCAATCGTTCTAATCGTCTGGCCCAACACGCTTGAGATGTCTATCATTGCAGAGGCCTTCGATCTACCATCAGCCCTCGCCGCCTTCTGGAATCCTCCGATGCACCATTTGGGAACTGAGAATCCATTCATCTCGGCGCTCCTCTCAGTAGTTGTTCTACTCCTCATCACGGTAGTCATGGTCCTCTTCGGCCAGCGCCTGTTCAAGCACCGAGAAATAATGTGATTACTCCGCTCAGAGTTGATTCAATGATGGACCGTATCGAGGGTGATTTGCGCAATTTCTGGCGCTTCGATATCTTGCCGCCCATCAATCGTCTTTCCTGGTGGTGGTGGTGGGTTCTCATCCTCGTCCCTGATCCAGTCCACCCCACACGCTCTCGTCAGTTGATGGTACTCTGGTCATCGAAGGAGACTCCAGCTATCCGCGTTAGTGGGCATTGGTGGGTCCCGAAGGCACGGATGCTGGTTGACGAGGATGGCGGCACAGTCATGTCAGGAATGGTGTGCGCTTGGTGGTACGATGGCGAGAATATGTACGAGCCTCTGTTGATGACAGAGTGCAGGATGGCTGCCATCGATGACAAGCACCCCCTGTGGCCGGCTGAGGCAGGTAAAGGAGGTGAAGGTGCTGGCGCAGTAATTCCTCTTACAGCGAAAGATTTGACATTCGGCCTGCGCCCGGGCAAGAAGGCTTTCTGGCTCAATCTTACTAGTGATCCAGCAAAGGTCGAGGAGGGCGCGCCGAAGGAGTTCAAAGTTGAGATGACTCCTTGGTGGAAGCGCCCGAGTTCTGCGAAATACAAGAATAACGTCTACGCCCTAGATATGGGATACGACATCCTCAGAGTCCACGGTTTGAAGGCGAAAGTAAAGATCGATGGCGAGGAGGTCGAAGGTAGTGCCTACATCCAAAAGGTTGGAGTCCAAGCACCGAGTTTTCCTTGGTTTTGGGGAATGCTTCACTTCGATGATGGCTCCTATATTGATTGGTTTCTCCCCCATGCTTCACCCTCGTTCACAATGATGGACGACGCCCCTTGGTCTCCTCGAGATTTCTTTCGCTGGCCGAACATCGGCACTGGGGTTTTTCATGATTCGAAGCGTGGCCGTACTGAGAATTTCAAGCGCTGCACAGTTGAACTGAATCGGCAGGAAGGAGAGGATGCGCTGCGTGATGAAAAGGGCAATCTTTTGCCTTGCTTTCGCGTCAAAGTTTGGAATGGACGCACGCAGGTTTCGATTCATGTGCGTGCGACATCGCGCGCGAGATGGATATTCGATCAGCCTACGCGCGCGGGCTTTGTTAGTCATCTCACCTACAATGAGTATCCACTCGAGGTGGAGAAGATTGCCATCCTCGACGAGGAGGGTCTGCGTACTTTCGAGGACTACGAGTGGATACGGGGTAATGCCGAACACGCTTGGGGTATCCTCAACTAATCTTCAGCTACGAGTGAGAGGTTGTATGGGCCGCACCGTTCATAACCAGCCTTGACCGAGACTCGTCCCGAGGAATAGAGATGAGTGCGGACGAGGTAGTGACAGAGGCTGCTCAACTGATTACACGCGGAGATTACGCTGGTGCGATGGCAGTGTTTGATGGATACATCGATTCGAATCCCGATGACCCCGCCGGATACCACGGCTGGGCAGAGGCTGCCCTCTTTGACATACAGGAGAATGGCAATCTCGACGAGAAAGGAAAAGACCGTATCAACGAGGGTCAGATAGCCGCTTACTTCCGACGCGCTGCGGGGATGGCTCCTGACAATGCTGACTACAACGCGGCTTATGCCGGTGCCTTGGTTGAGTTCGACCGAATTCCAATGGCTGTAAGGCAGCTGCACAAACTTGTCGAGATAGGCAAGGCATCGGATGAAGTAGACGTCTCATTCCATCTTTACGAGGCAGCACGAGGATTAATCGACGCAATCGATTTGAAGACAAATTTCGATCGCAGCACGCCAATCGCTCGCCAGTACATCTCCGAGGCGGTGACATTCGCCATTCTTGGACTGGGATTCTCATCGGTCGAGGAGGCCATTGAGTACCTCAACATGGATGCTTGAGGAGTGGTCGTCGTGAGTGGCGACCTGTTGATGGTCGCTCTGGGCTATCACGGCGCGGACTTCCATGGCTCGCAAATTCAGCGTGATGTCCGCACCGTACAAGGCGAGATAACCGAAGCTCTGAGTGACCTCGGTTGGTGGAGTGATGGCTGCCTTGAGATTTCTAGTAGGACCGATGCCGGCGTCAGTGTGAGGATGAATCTTGCAGCGATTTCTCTTTCGGAATCAGTCTTATCGAATGTCGGGGAGGCAACTTTCGTAAGGGCACTGAACGACCATTTACCCGGAGACTTAGTCGCTTGGCGGGCTCAAAGGGTAACGGGAGAAAGCATAGTTCGATTCGCTAGTTCAAGGACCTACCTCTATCGCTGCGAGATGATTCCGAAGTGGCCGCAGGAATTCGATAACGACCTCTTTGTTGCAGCCTGTGCGGCCTTTGTCGGCAAGCATGATTTTAGCAATTTTTGCCGACTTGAAGCCAATCGAATTCCACTACGGACTGTCGATTCGGTAGAGCCGTGGCTCGACACCTCTGGACGAATCGTTGGGATTTCAGTGACAGCCGAATCATTCCTCTGGAACCAAATCCGCCGAATCGCTTCGGCAATCCATAGGGTAATTATCTCAGAGATTTCGGTAGCCGATATCGTGTCAGCACTGGCAAATCCGGAGGTCGCGGTAGATCACGGGCGAGCGCCAGCTGATGGCCTCATGCTCTGGTCGCTCGACCACCCAGATTTCCCAAACCACATCGATTCCCCGCCGTTGGCTGAGGGGTTCAGCCTCCCTCCAGCAGGCTCGCGAGCCCACAAGCGATGGTTGAATCTGGCTCGTATGGAAAATTCGACTCTGCTCGAACACGAGTGGATCAAACTCAACCAAGGCGGAGAATGACGCTTTCTCCGTCATCACACGGCAATCGCTCACGAAGGAAAGCACTCGAAATAACCTCAGCGGTCTCGGTGTGCCGAGTCAGGTCGGGAATCAGGATGGCACAATCAACCCAATTCTCTCCATCGGTTGAGATCTCGGCTGGGAATGCGGTCGCACCGCCGAAAGATCGTCCATCGCGCTCGAAACCTGCTATCCGTATCGATTCGACCTGTGATTTCGATTCTCCATCATCCAGTCCAGCGTGGATTCTCAATTCGAGGTAGTTCCCTAGGTCTTCACCGACCACATCTACGTTCAGAGTACCAGGCCACGCTCCGGCTCCAAGAATTGCCTTGAACTGGTCCTGATAGTGGCTTTGCGCCATGAAGACGTGAGCCCGCCCGAGCCCACTGGTGACCTGCCCCGACAGACGCATGGACTTGGGTTGCCCCCATCGCAAATAAGCATCAGCGTGACGGCTCACAACTCAATGGTCCAACCACGTTGGCCAACAACCCAACCCGCAACCTCGACAGCGCGCCGTTGAGGGCTGCTGGGGTCGTTCAGAGGATTGCTATGATTGAGATGGATTAGGTGGATCTCAGGGTCACTATCTATCCTTTTCCCGAGCCTCCCGAGAGTGTCTTCGACGAGCGGGTGGGGAACTTCGCTCATGTCTCGCCCAGCCAGCTCGTCAGCGCTCCAAAAAGTAGCGTCGATCATCGCATGAGTAAGCTCGAGAGAGGTGAACCAAGCTCTCAGTGAACCGTATCCGACAGCCGTAAGAGTCTCATCCCAATCA
>CAXGBP010000029.1:0-7388 GCA_964007685.1 uncultured Candidatus Poseidoniales archaeon
GGGGATGAATCCGCTGAGATTGACGAAAACTCGTCAGCGGGCGATGAATCCTAAGCTGAGTTTTTCCGACCGCGGGCGATAAGGTCAAGGGCCCTAAATTCCAGATTAGAAATATGGTCCGAGATTGGGTGGAGACACCAATCGGCGCGATTCACTTCGAAGCTACCGATGCTGGATTGTCTAAAGTCGGATGGGGCGAGGTGCGGCGGAGTGATGGCTCAAATGAGCACCTCGACGCGGCGAAGAATTGGACTCTAGAATACTTCGCCGGGTCAAATGCACCATTTCCTCGGCTCGACGAATCCTGTCTAACTCCCTTCCAAACACAAGTGCTGCGCTCTCTTGTTCGTGAAGCGGGATTCGGCAAAACAGTGTCTTATGCCGAGTTGGCCGCGGAAGCTGGGCATCCTGGAGCGAGCAGGGCAGTTGGGTCGGTCATGGCGATGAATCCCTGGCCCCTGCTCGTGCCGTGCCACCGCGTGGTTCGAAGCGATTGCGTCATCGGAAATTACAGTGGAGAAGGTGGCCCAGCGACAAAGATTCGTCTTCTTGTTCATGAAGGTCAGAAATTCGATAATGCTGGACGCATCGCCAATTGACGGCAGTAGATGCGGAGTCAGCATCACCAATATGCGATGAAGATCGCAAAGGAGGCCACAGATGCAAGAGTCCAGATGAAAATATAGAAATTCTGGGAGACTGGGGAGGCGATGATGCCACCGGTTTCCTCTGACTCAGCCATCTGTATCGAACCGTCGAGACGAAATCGGGTTGTAAATGTGACTGCCTAACACATGTGCGTGAGGCGAGCTATTGCTCTCTCACAGAAGTGGATGCAGCAATAGTAGTGCAATCAATGGGAAGAGAATCATAGTGGCATTATCGTCTATCCAACTCACTCGGGGAACCTCGCCAGCAACGGTTAGCGGAGCGAGTAGAACAGCGACTAGGAATGGCGTTGAGAAGAGTGCCACGCTACCCATCCAAATCGTGTAGGAGACTGCCAAACCAACGAGGACTGCCGATTGCATGCCCATCTTGGCTCGCTTTACCTCGCCCATGATTGGATCGACGAATGTTAGACCGCAGATGATGGGTATCGTGTACTTCCCCGCCTCGAGACCCTCGCCCTCTTGAGGTGCAAGAATCAGAGTCAGACATACTGCTACTGCACCCCAGGCTAGCGCGCTGACTTGCTTTGCTTCGTATTCGCGCTGGCCGACGATGATGATTCCGAACTTGATGCGGATTGCTTCGATGGCGATGAAAAATCCTGCTACCGCGATGACGAAATCGCTTGGAGTCATCGACACCGTTCCGGCGATGGAGTCGCCCCAGAGATGGTAAGCGAAGGGGATGACGCACATTCCGACATGTGTTAATCGCCGGAACCAATGACCACTGGCGCCGCCGACCGAATGTTCTGCATGATCGATGTCAACTGGGATGGCATTCACTGACTCAAACCCCCTTCCTGATTTGTTCGACCGCTTGAGACAGCGTCATGCTTCCGGTCTCAAGCGCAGCAAGAGTGGATTCGATATTTGGTGAGGAGAGGAGGGTTGAATCCCACGCTGAGATTAGGCGCTCACGCACGCGTAGTCTCTCTCGTCCTTTGGTAGTCGTGGTTTGCGAGAGGGCTTCGATTATCTCTTCGACGCCATCGCCCGAATGAGCTGAAACTAGCAATACCTCGGGTGTGTTCTCATCGGCTCCAACCGAGAGAGAAGTTCTAACCGCGTTTGCGGCCCGCTCAGCGTCTGGAAGATCGGACTTATTGATGGCGATGAGGTCAGCGAGTTCCATGATTCCGGCCTTCTCGGCTTGGATGATGTCTCCGCGGTCGGGGCCGTCGACGAGTAGGATTCTGTCAGCGAAGGCGACGACCCGAATCTCCGCTTGACCCGCGCCGACCGTCTCGATGACGATGTTCTGCCAGCCACAAGCTGCGAGCACATCGACCATCGGAGTCAAACAATCCATCAGACCCCCTGGGTGATTACGGGTTGCTAACGAACGGACATAGACGAGGTCGGATGAATCGGCATTACTCATCCTCATTCGGTCTCCAAGGAGAGCTCCGCCGCTCCGAGGAGAAGAGGGGTCGACTGCAAGCACAGCAATCGATTCGCCTCTCTCAGTCCAGACATCAATCATCCGTCCGATGAGTGAGGACTTGCCGACACCGGGTGGTCCAGTTATCCCGAGTGATGTGCCAGAGCCACCTTCGACCGGGGATTCCCCACCTTCCTCGATATGACTGAGTAGCCTTGAGAGTGAACGTCGGTCGCCCGAGCGAGCCTGTTCGAGGAGTTCTGCGGCATCGCTCACCAATGCCACCCTGCCTCTTCACCAACTCCCCTAGGCTCGCCCGCTTCGGCTCGCTGTTCGAGAGTTACCAAAAAATCGAGAATCTCCGATGTTGTTGTCCCTGGGCCGAATACCGCCCTGACCCCGTCTTCGTACAACGCGGACCTATCTTGTTCGGGAATAATTCCGCCTGCGAAGACTACTACGTCGCCCATGCCAGCTTCTCGTAAGCCCTCACATACGCGTGGAATCAGAACGGCATGGGCACCAGAAAGCGACGACAGCCCGACCGCCGCAGCATCCTCATCCATGACTATACGCACAATCTCAGCTGGAGTGCGGCGCAATCCCGTGTAGATTACCTCGTGGCCCCCATCTCTGAGAGCTCTGGCAATGACCTTGGCACCCCTGTCATGCCCGTCAAGTCCGGGTTTGGCGACTACTATCCGCATGCTACGGTCGATTGACGCACTCCTCTGATGGCCTTCAAGCAACCGATTGCGGTATTCGACACAGTGGTGTCTGATGAGGAATGCTCATGGGCGGCTTAGCCGCGTTGCACAGCATACCATGTCTGGTGTGAAGGAGCGCATCGATGACTTGCGTCGCCGCAAGGCGCAGGCTGAGGCTGGCGGCGGCCAGAAGAGGATTGCTGCTCAGCACGCGCGCGGAAAGATGACCGCGCGCGAAAGAATCGAACAATTACTCGACGAGGATTCCTTTGTTGAGGTCGACGGACTTGTTGAGCACCGCTGTAGAGATTTCGATATGGACCGCAATGTGATTCCCGGCGATGGTGTGGTTTGTGGCCACGGAACTATCGGCGGTCGCACCGTTTACTGCTTCGCCCAAGATTTCACCGTTTACGGCGGTTCGTTGGGCGAAATGCACGGTCTGAAGATCTGCAAGATTCTCGATATGGCGTTGAAGACCGGCGCTCCAATAATCGGTCTCAACGATAGCGGTGGAGCCCGAATCCAAGAAGGAGTTGCTAGTCTGGGCTCTTATGCTGAGATTTTCTTCCGTAATGTACGTGCAAGCGGAGTCATTCCACAAATCTCTGTGATAATGGGCCCTTGCGCTGGTGGAGCGGTCTATTCACCAGCAATAACCGACTTCGTTGTAATGGTTGATCAGACTGCTCATATGTTCATCACTGGGCCAGAAGTCATCAAGACGGTGACTAATGAAGACGTCACTTTCGAAGACCTCGGTGGAGCTGCAACCCACGCAACTCGATCGGGTGTGACTCATTTTACCGCAGAGGATGACGACGATGCTCTCGAATTGGTTCGAGAGCTCTTCGGCATGCTGCCGCTAAACAATCTCGAGAAGCCTCCTACAAAACCAACCGCAGATCCACACGACCGAGATTGCGAGGCTCTCGATGACCTGATTCCCGATGATTCCACAACTCCTTACGACATCGTCGACGCAATAGAAGCAACCCTCGACGATGGCGCCTTCCTTGAGGTCCAAGCCGACTTCGCAGGAAACATCGTCGTCGGCTTCGGACGGCTTGGCGGCCACACAATAGGTGTCGTCGCCAACCAACCAAAGGTTCTGGCAGGCTGCCTCGACATCGACGCATCTGTGAAGGCAGCCCGATTCGTCCGCTTCTGCGACGCTTTCAACATACCACTCCTGACTTTCGTCGATGTTCCCGGATTCCTCCCTGGAGCAAGCCAAGAATGGGGAGGGATCATCCGCCACGGGGCAAAACTGCTCTACGCCTACGCCGAAGCCACTGTACCAAAACTCACTGTAATTACTCGAAAAGCATACGGCGGAGCTTACGATGTGATGAGCAGTAAACACATTCGGGGCGACTACAACATCGCTTGGCCGACCGCTCAACTCGCAGTTATGGGTGCAGAAGGTGCCGTTCAGATCATCCATCGTCGGAGAATTGGCGCCTCAGGCGACCCCGAGGGGGAGCGTAAGCGACTGATTGACGATTACCAAGAAACCTTCGCAAATCCATACCGAGCAGCCTCTCTGGGATATCTCGATGATGTTATCCAACCCCGTGAAACCAGAGCGAGACTGATCAAAGCTCTGGGTGCCCTCCTCGAGAAGGAAGAGATTCGCCCAGCGCGTAAACACGGCAATATCCCACTATGAGGTTGGATTGATGGCTCGAAAGAAGGATAAACTCCGCGCTGCGGCAATTCTTGCAGTTCTACTTGAAGAATCAGAAGGGCAAGCCTTGACTCCGGCCAAGAGCAGAGAAGGAGGAGAGGCTTGGTCACGCGACCACCGACGTTCTCTGATTGGTCGCAGAAACCTGTTCCGCGCACGTACGCGGAGGAGCACCCCGAGGTGATTTCATGCCAAAGCGGAAGGTGAAAGTCGATGGTGAAGAGTTCGAGGTCGAACTCGAGAAGGAAGACGGTGTCTGGAACGTCACCGTCCAGGGCAAACAATTCCAGATAGAAATCGAAGGAGGGGGCGTTGCCGAGCAAGGTGCCAAAAAACGCAAGCGAGGGGGGCGAGGGAAAAGGTCTGGAACGATCTCATCAACGATTCCGGGCAAGATTGTTTCAATCGCAATCAGCGAGGGTCAGCAAGTCTCTGAAGGCGATGTTGTGATGATTCTTGAAGCTATGAAAATGCAAAATGAAATTCACGCGCCACTCTCTGGAACGGTCTCAGCAGTCAACTGCAAACCTGGCGATAGTGTCGAGGCGAATTCGCCTCTTGTGGTCATCACACCCGAAGAAGACAAAACTGATTGATTCCTGAGGTGAAATGATGGCGACCTGCGACTACCCCGAATGTGAGGTCGAAGGAGAAAAAATCAGCCGCCTTTCACCAGAAGGATTTCTCGTCGCAACTGGAAAGAAAGCCTATTCATTCCGTGAGGCATATCGGCGATTTCACTACTGCACAGAGCATCACGACGAACTGATGACGAATGTATGGAATCGTGTTCGTTCTAAGGATGACAAAAAGGACGACCACGTCGCTCCGACTGCAATCTGAGTTTGATTCGCTCGGCATGTTCATGAGTCTGCTTCGCGAGAGGGGCCTCGATGTCCAATGATTACGTGACCCATCTCGAATGTGCTTACACCGGCGAAGTGTTCCAAAAAGGTAGGGTCCATACTCTCTCCTCGGTTGGCAAACCACTGCTGGTCAGGTACGATCTCGGCCGGATGCGGGATGAGGTAAGTCGGGATTCAATCGTAGGGTCTAGCGAAGCTGGATTTTGGCGTTATTCGCCGTTATTACCAGTGAGTGATGCGACGAATCGAGTTTCATTAGGTGAGGTTGTCACTCCAATCGTTTCCTTGAAACGGAGTGTTGAGCACCTTGGGATTTCTGCGGGGAAGGTGCTAGTCAAGGATGAGTCACGCTTGCCAACTGCTTCGTTCAAAGCGCGGGGATTGTGTCTTGCTGTTTCGATGGCGAAGGAATTTGGCTTGGAACATCTGGCTATTCCAACGAATGGGAATGCTGGGTCAGCTCTCGCAGCATACGCTGCTCGCGCTGGTATACGAACCACCGTACTATGCCCAGATAACACGCCGGAGATCAACACCTCTGAGACTCTGGCTCAGGGTGGTGACACCTATCTTGTGAACGGCTTGATAGGTGATTGCGGGAAGATTATCGGTGAAGGAAAAGATGAGCTTGGTTGGTTCGCCGTCTCGACTCTCAAGGAGCCTTATCGCATCGAGGGGAAGAAGACGATGGGGCTGGAATTGGCCGAACAATTCGGTTGGGAATTGCCTGACGTCATCTTCTACCCGACCGGTGGTGGGACTGGATTGATAGGGATGTGGAAGGCTTTCCATGAATTGCTCGAACTTGGCTGGATTGATTGCGCGTTACCAAGAATGGTTGCAGTACAATCGACAGGTTGCGCGCCAATAGTCAAGGCTTGGCAGGAAGGGGTTGAACACGCCGAGTATTGGGAGGGTGCTGAAACGGAGGCGAGTGGAATTCGCGTTCCTGCCGCCATTGGTGATTTCCTGATTCTGCGCGCTGTTCGGGAATCTCAGGGCTTTGCCATCGCTGTTTCTGATGAGGAATTGATGGACGCTCGCGATCGTATCGGTCGCGAGGATGGCTTGCTCCTCTGTCCCGAAGGTGCTGCCACTTTCGCAGCTTGGGAGCAAGCACTTGAGCAAGGCCTCGTCTCGAAAGATGATAGCGTGGTCCTGTTCAACACGGCGACTGGACTGAAGTATCCAATGCCAGAAGTCACCGAGCGCATCGACAAGGATGCTCCATTCGATGCGAGCCTATTCGCATGACCAATAATCAGATGAGTCCTAGCGCATCTTCGATGCGATTCAACTCAGGACCTGTAGATCCTGAACCGACGAGTGCGTGTGAATCGCTTGCGACGCATCCGGCACCGACGTAAGGCGAACCGAAGCAGACGGTGCCGACCATCACAGGAACCTGCATCACCACTGCGATCTTCTCGGCCTCCTCGGCGGAGATATCTGGATGGGCGAGGATACCGTGATTGTTAGCGACAGTCAGAGAACCCACAGTCTCCTGACCGGCTATTTTCGAGCGGACCGCGTCGACCTTGAGCACTTCACCAATCATCTCTGCTCCAGGAGTCGGAATGACTGGGCTGACGATAGCGCCGTGCTCATTGCAACTCAGGAGATTGCCAGCGGCGTTAACACCACTCTCAAGCACGACGATGTCACCGAAGCTGCTCAACTCATCAAGATCCGACTCGGTTGCGATATCCGCGACAGCGAGTCCTTTCGAATTACCTCGAACCAATGACCCGAGTAGAGCTGAACCTCCAATAAGACAAGGATACATCTCCATTTCGAAGGCGGCAGCCAACTCGTCAACTGCCGGCTTATCAAGCGAAGCCGGGTGGAATAGAACATCGCCGACGACGCTCAGATAGACGCCGACTTGGGCGTGTCCGAGTATGTCTCCGGTCGATATTCCCATTCAATCACCTGCGTCTCTCAATAGGGATGGCTTAGCCAATAGTGAATGAAGTTTGATGCGGGGAGGGTGAAAGAGAGTGGCACAGCGACGCAAGTTCCCGTGGGCTCTCGCACCACAGTACAGAATACGACGCAGGAGGACTTGAC
>CAXGBP010000030.1:0-7340 GCA_964007685.1 uncultured Candidatus Poseidoniales archaeon
AGCGGAACTTCGACTCTTGTATCCAAGATTCGCGAGTCGACTGGCTGGAAATCACTCAATGGCGGCGAGGTGTTCCGAGCTGAAGCCACCCGTCGAGGTCTGCCGGTAGTCGAATTCAGCGAATTATGCAAGAGTGACCTCGATGTTGATCGTTCGTTAGATACGCTTCTGCGCGAAGCAATGACTCGCGAAAACGGCCCCTCAATCATCGAGAGTCGCCTCTCTGGATGGTGGGCGCACGAACTCGAACTTGATTGCCTCAGGGTATGGGTCGCAACCTCAGATGAGGAACGCGCCCGTCGTGTGCAAAACCGCGAGGGTGGTAGCTTCGAAGAGCGTCTCGCGGAATCAAGCGCTCGTCAAAGCGCCGACAAAGAACGCTACCGAATCCTCTACGGGATCGACCTCGATGACATGACTCCGTACAACCTCGTCGTCGATGCAAATGATTTGAGCGCTGACGAGGTCTTCGCCATAGTTAGCGCAGCAATACAAGGAGAGTGAGAGTATGATAATCCTCGATGAGAAGGCTACAACAGATTCCAAAAACGGCTGCGTACCTGCAGAACGAACCCTCGAGCAATTACTCGATGCAGGTGTGATTCTCGTCGACAAGCCACGAGGGCCAACCAGCCATCAACTCACAGCTTGGGCCCGAGAAATGCTTGGAATCCAGCGCTTAGGCCACGGAGGGACTCTCGATCCATTCGCCACAGGACTCCTAACCATGCTCTGTGGCAAGTCAACCAGACTGACAGAAATGGTCCTCACTGGAGACAAGCGATACATCGCAGTCCTTCGCTTTGGTCGTGAAGTCACACAAGAAGAATTAGCAAAACTCCTCGAATCCCTCCAAGGTGAAATCTACAATGTCCCACCTCTAGAATCAGCAGTCAAGGTCCGCGTCCGCACGCGAATTATCCATGATATCCGAATCATTGACGCGGACGATGAATCCCGCACAACCGCAGTAACAATCACCTGCAACGCTGGCACCTACATCCGGACCCTTGCCCGCGATTTTGGCCTAATGCTCGGCTCCGGTTGCGAACTCCTCGAACTTCATCGTGACCAAACAGGTTCGTTTGATCAATCAAATGCATGCACAATGCAGCAATTGACCGACGCGGTCTTCCTCTGGCGTGAGCACGAGGATGACCGCGCGCTGCGCCGACTGATAGCTCCCGTCGAAGCGATTCTCGGCCACCTTCCACGCATCGTCGTCAAAGATGGCGCAGCCGCAGCGATATCACACGGAGCAGCCCTAGCACGGCCCGGTGTAGTAAGCCTAAGTGAAAGTATTGAGAGGGGAGATTTAGTGGTTCTTGAGAGTCTCAAAGGAGAGGCTGTCGCACTCGCTGAAACAAATTCCGCAGCATCGAAAATAGCATCGATGCAACACGGAGAAGTAGCTAGACCAAAGGTCGTTTTGATGCAAGTTGGAGTTTATCCGCAGACCTGGTCGAAGGAATGAGATTACTGCGTCTCATGCTCTTCGTAGATCCACTCATCAGTCTCAATACGGACCTTTAGCTTCATCATCGTAAACACACACCACCGGCTCGTTGGACGAGCGCGGTAAGCCATTTTGGTGGTCGATTCAGGTATAACCATTACCCGATTTTCGACGTTTATCGGCCGGACGGATGGTTTGTAGGGCTCAACTCTGGGGATTCCATCTATGATGGTGAAATTGAGTTCATTTCTTTCGGAATGGTTTGCGTACTCGACCTGGTCCCATTTGCAATGCTGCGATTGAGATGGCAATCACACCAATCGATGCTACTATGATTGCAGGACCGCGATCGACATTGTTTGAGTCTCTTCCTGCGTGGTCCCGGGCCTCTGAGTCGATCAAGATACTCATTTCGTTATTCTCCTCGTTTGACTCTTCTATCGATGCGGTACCGTCGGCCATTGCTCTGATGACGACGGTGCCTGAATTGGTGATTTGTGTATCACAGGTCGCAATCGCTAGGCCTCCTGGTGCGATGCTGTCAATCATTGTTGATCCAACAAGCAAACCATCGACCCAGCATCGGACATCTATAGCATCGCCAACTCCACGACCTTCGTTGCGTACATACACCTTGAGTTGGACAACATCCCCCTCATCGACGCTGGTGACCGATGTCCCGCCCCTCCAAATCTCAATATTCTCAATTGTGAGGTCCGGTTGGGCAGTGACAATGACTTCTATGCTCTGAACCACGGTGTATGTTCCATCAGTCACCGTGAGTTCCACTGTGTGAGTTCCAGGCGCGACTGGAGTTAGAATGAGGTCGCCGGCTGAATCCACGCTAGCCCAAGACCTCGATGTAGAAATCGTCAGGTCGGTGGTGTCGGGGTCGGTGATTTCGAGGTCGATTACACGAGTTTGACCCAGATCGATGTATGTCGAGACAGGTAGCCCTTCGATTGTAGGAGGGTCTTCGACTGCAGTGATAACCACGTTGAATGCACCTTCCCAAACATTTCCTGAAGCGTCGATGACTTGTACGTTGATACGAGCTTCGCCGTTTGCATTGGCGTGCGGTTGAACTCGTATGTCACCTCCTTGTGCAGATACATCGAGGATATCGCTCGAATCTGTCCAGGCTCGCACCTCGAGGTCTTCCCAGTCCGTTCGGTCATCCTCACACCTACTTGCCATTGGGATTAGAGAGCCACCGCCATCCTCAACCAATTCGAGGTTGGATGGGGCTGAGCAAGTAACATTGAGATCCCATTCCAAGTGGTAACCACCAACGATCGACATTGAATCGATATGAACTACAGTGGTCTCAGCCAGTCCGTTCGATGACCATTGGAAGCGAGCAGCCACACCAATTTCGAGAACTTCGCCGGCTTTGGGCAGAGCGTGGCCAATAGGCACCTGAAACGCGAATTCTCCTAATGAAATCTCAACTTCGTTCAGAAGTGTGTTTCCTATGGCAAAGCGTACGGTACTGTATCCTGGCGCGAGGCCATCGACCGCTCCTGCTACAGAACCGACGACCTCAAGATAAGGGTCATTGACATCAATACGAGCCATCTCAATACAACCGTCATAGATTGTAATTCTAACCGAATTTGTTACATCGCGTTCGGTCAGTAATTCTCCGTTTTCATAGGATTGAAAGTTTTCCAGCGATGTGTGCCCTTGCGGCATTGCTTCAATCGTGAAATTACCTTCGCCGAAAACATGGATTCTCCCCAATTCTTGGTCATAGGGGACTTCTACATTGAAATCCCACGTTCCTTGAGTGCCACCATCTGGAGTCAGCCCACAATTCTCAACTGAAAGGCTAGAATGTGTTCCGTCATAAGGTCCGAAATCGAGCACGGGTAGACTCTGCTCGGGCTTCTCGTGAATTGCCTTGACTGTCTCAAACGAATACCATGGCTGGTGATACTTGACACGGATGCCCACTGCATCAACGCGCACCTCCGAATCGTCTGGAGCACCGTCTGAGACATAATCCACGACGATTGTCGAATCTGCCAAATCACTCCATGTCCAGTCTTGCAGATTGTCCATATTCTCGACAATCGGCGTGGTCATCCGATTTACCGGACCAAAGGTTCGAGCGATGGTTCGCACAAGCCTTTCCGGCCCATTCGCTTCAATCGTTATACGAATCTCATCCGAGGGAAGCGCATCTGGCACGGAGATGTGCATAATCATCGAAACATTCGCTATCTCACGCGTTTGCAGTCCCTCAAAGTCATAACCGGATAGAGTGATGTCTGGGCCTTTTGACCAAGCGTAGGAACCATCAGGCTCACCTAGTGAATAATTGGATTCAGTGGGACTGTACGTAGCCCAAGTAGTGTGACTTTGGAAATTGTCAGGTCTTTCATGTGTGAATGACAACTCACCATCTGCAATCATTCCGGTACTGTGTTCAGCAGAATCCTCAGAGAAGGCCTTCTTAGTGGTGATATCCCAAGCATTCGCATCATCGAAAGCACCCGCTTCCAGTAATTCGATTCGCTCAGACTCAATAACGGTGTCAGCACTCGTCAGCGGAGCAAGAATCGCTAGTAATGCTAGCAGTACCAGAGTCGTGCTGGCAATGACGGCTCGCCCCATCGAGTTGCAACAGTCGAGAGCAGCGCTTCAATCCGTTGGTCACAGGCGTCTTTGCCTCGCCGCGCGGAACGCTTGAAATACGGTCTGTCGGTGGACCGCTTGCATACGGCTGTGGTAGTGTAGCGGTTAGCACGGTGGGTTGTGGTCCCGCCGGCCCGGGTTCAAGTCCCGGCCACGGCCCCATTTTCGCTTCTATTCGATTGTAGAAGATGGGGCTGTGCAAATTCAGCTATGGTCGATATTCAAACCCGTGATCGATGTTCCTAAAGCCTCCTAAATCTTTATTTTCAGAAAGCCACCTAGATCAGGTATGGAACCTACCGATGGACTGACTGAAGCCGCTGAGAAGGAATGGCTCGAAATTTGGGTGGCCGGACCTGGAGACAAGCGATCGAAACTCCTCGATCCCGGCACCAGCGCCCCAGACCTTGAGTTGCTTGATCACACCGGCGCCTCACGCCGACTGTCATCATTCTGGTCAGACGGCCCGGCACTGTTGATGTTTTGGCGGCACTTCGGTTGCGGGTGTGGGCTCGATCGTTCGTCAAGACTTAACGAAGAATACGCCGACTATTTGGCCGCCGGAATCAACCCCGTCATAATCGGTCAGGGAGAACCGGAGCGAGCCGCGGCATACCGAGAAAAGTACGGTATCACCTGCCCCATCCTCTGTGATCCGGAGTTTGAGGCTTACAGCGCCTATGGGCTCGCAAATTTCGGTGTCGAGCAGGTTCTCTACGATGCTCCCGAGGAAACGTGGTGCCACTCGAAGGAGATTGGACTCGACTTCCAAGAGGCTCGCCGCGCCATTAACCGCCCCCTCGTCGACAATCCATGGATGTCCACCGGTGAGTTCGTCGTAGACCACTCCGGCACAATCCGCGTTTCATATGCCTACCAATACTGCGAAAACTTCCCTGACCCGAGGATATTCCTTACCGCGGCCAAGATATTCTGAGCCTCAACAAGAGTCGGCTTTATCGAATCAGTTCAACTCATCTGTGTTGATTGAGTGCCCCATTCTTTCCGCCTTGGTTATGAGGTATTCTCGATTATCATCGCTAACCCCGGCAACTAGTGGCATACTCTCGACGACATCGATATCCAATGCCTGTAATTGGAGGGTCTTATCTGGATTATTCGTCAGCAGACAAACCCTATCGATTCCGACTTCTCGCAGAATCTCTGCAGCAATTCGGTAGTCACGGGCATCGGCTGGATGCCCAAGTAAGAGATTGGCATCGAGGGTATCTGCTCCCTGATCTTGCAAATTGTAGGCCTGTATCTTAGCGTGCAGGCCGATTCCACGGCCTTCCTGTCGAAGGTAGACAAGGCAGCCCCAGCCTACCTGTTGTATGCGGGCTAAAGCAGCCTCGAGCTGAGGTCCGCAATCGCAGCGCAAGCTGCCAAATGCATCACCTGTGAGGCACTCGGAATGTACTCGAACGAGGACTGGGTCTGGACCCTTCATATCACCCAGTGTCAAGGCGACATGATCGAGCCGCGTCGTCTCTTCGTGAAATACTCGGATGCGGAAATCGCCTTGGGCTGTAGGAAGTCGAGCATCTGCAGGTATGTCCTCCTTCTCTTGTAAGTCGATGGGCCTCTTTGGCACAGTCATCGAAGTCTTCGACCGGTCGAGCCGTCAAGAACCCATCCGCGAAGGAGATTCATTTGCGGATACGGAAAGTGTACTCTCCAGCATCTTCCGTCACGCTGAGAAGTTTAGCTTCTATTCGCTCACACAGTGCGGGCATATCGTGCAAAGTCTCTGGGTCGTCGCCGACAACCTCTATGACTTGACCAATCTCCATTTCGGCCATCGCTTTGCGAGTCTCATGGACGGGAATCGGACAGAAGAACCCCAATAGATCGAGACGCCGAACCGGTGTCACGTCTGTTGAAGTCGGTGAGCAACAATCGTCGCCGGCTTGAATCGGTGGGCAAGCGACGTCCCCATAGGAGCAAAATACGCAGCAATCCCCTTCTTTCGGACGCAGAAGCGTCTTGCACTCCGCGCATTTATGGAAGAAGACACACTGATTGTCAGGCATCTCAAGCGATTCACTGTGCCCACATTCTGGGCAAGTTAAATCCGAGCGGTTGATGACCGCCATGAAGCCTCACCTCATGCTCCGATGATGGTAGGATTCAACGAACTTCCGTCGAATTCACGCTTCTTGATGACATCTATCACGTAAGAGGCCTTGTCGACGTGAATCTGCACAGTTGAGGAGCTCTCTTCCATCGCGATTTCGCCTAGAGCGATTTCAGGGATGCGTGCTTCGTTGACAATCCAGTCAGCCAGTGCTCTCTTCGTTGCCGCACTCTTTCCGACTTCGAGAGAGACAGTGACCATCCCGAATGGATCGGTGACTTCAGACCAGTCTTCACGCCTGCGCACAGGGTCGCGGGTCATTCCGTCGGGAAGTGCAGGGGCTTCGACGTAAGGAATCTCAAGATTCCAAGTATTGGAAATCTTGTCCAGTGCACCGATGTCCTCCTTGGAGACGAGGGACCAAGCTTGTCCTGAGCGACCCATCCGGCCGGTACGGCCGATGCGGTGAACGTAGGATTCAGTATCGATTGGAAGGTCGTAATTGACCACATAGGTGATTCCGTCGACATCGATTCCGCGCGCTGCGACATCGGTGGCGACTACGATTCGCGTTGTACCATCACGGAGCGAATCGAGAATCTTTTCACGGCGATTCTGAGCCTTGTCACCGTGCATTCCGGTTGCTTTCATTCCGAATTTGCCCAAGCGTTCTTCGAGCAACTCAACCATGCGCTTGGTATTGGTGAAGATGAGCATCTGATCGCTATCATCCATATTGGCGATGAGTCGGCCAAGAACCCAGAGTTTGTTGCCTCGGCCGATGCGAACAGCGAATTGGTCAATCTCGGGGATTTCGACCTCAAGATTGTCGCTCATAACGAAGACTGGTTCGTGCATGAATTCCTCAGCCGCGTCGAGAACTTCCTGTGGGAAGGTAGCACTGAACAAGAGTGTCTGCTCACGAGCAGGCATTTGGTCGAAGATCCAAAGCACGTCTGGGAAGAATCCCATGTCGAGCATTCGGTCTGCCTCGTCCAAGCAGAAATGAGTGATTTGGTCGAGTTTGAGATGGCCGCGTTTTGACATGTCGATGACGCGGCCAGGAGTTCCAACGATGATGTCGGCACCATCATCCAATTCCTTGGCTTGCTTCTCGAGGTCGGTACCACCATAAACAGTTTGAATGGCAAGTCCCAAATCGCCCTG
>CAXGBP010000031.1:0-7308 GCA_964007685.1 uncultured Candidatus Poseidoniales archaeon
ACCGGTAGAATACAGATTCTCGATTGTGCCAGTTGGTAACTCCGCAGGGTTGAGTGTTGATGTGCAAGCCGATGGCTCTGAGTGGACCTCAACCGGCCATGCAGTGGTACCGGTCGAGGCCGGCTCCTACCGCATCGATGTCGAAATCTCTGACGCGCGCGCGGGAGACTTGTTCGGTACGCGTATCATGACAGGGAACAGTTACTTCGATGTCGGATTTGGCGGAGAAGTCGTGACTCGAAGCATCGGATTTGACCCAGAGTGGAAGATTGACTTGACCTTCACTAACGAGAGTGGTGGGCCGCTTGCGGACCAGAATGTGAAATTCATCGATACCGATAATCGAAATGACATCATCTCGAGAACAACTGATGCCAATGGAACTATTGTCGATCACTTGCCAATAAGCACTTGGATTGCCGTGATTGATTCGGTCAACACTGGTGATGGCGTGGTTGAGGGTGTTAGAACACTTATCGTGGTCTCCGAGGCTAACGCCAATGACGCACAGACAATTTCTACAAGTGAATTGGGGACATTCTCAGTTCGCGTGCTAGACGAATCCGGCTCCCCATTACAGGGAATGGATCTAGTAATCACATCCAATGAAGACTTGGGCAGAGTACATCTCGACTTCACTGACGCTTCTGGAGATTCGGAAGGATCTCTCAGCGCCGGTTCATGGGATATCGAGTTGAACCATACTGAGGGTCGCACGCGTTACGTAATTGACAAAGTTGAACTCATCGATGGCGGACTCGTGTCTGGTGATAATGGTCTGATTCAAATTGTCGCTACAACCTATGTCGAAATGTCTGGAACCATCTTCTGGGACCACGATGACGACGACGATGCTGATGTTGGGGAAGGAGTCCCTGATGTTGGGGTTATGATGAGTAGTGAAGGGGAAGATAACATTTCCATTACTACCGATTCTACTGGGGAGTGGAATGTCTTTGTTCCATTCAATTCATCTTGGCAAATCTCAACCCATAGGGAAGGATTTGCTCAAGAGAATGTATCCGTGGCGATGAACGCACCGAACTCGATTGAGATTGAACTCACAGCCGGACACGTCTTGGTCTGGGGTAACATCACTCACTCAAATCTCGCCACTATCGGCGATGATGTCGAATTGGTATTGATGCCGACCGAAGACATGGTAAGAGATCGTGTCACACCTGACAAGATCTACGAAGATGGTGTTTGGACTGGAGAATGGTCGGCTTCGGTCGAACCCGGCAATTGGATTATCAGAGCAACCCTCGAGGATTCTAACCTCGTTGCGATGGCAATGGTAAACGCTGACATTTCGGATGGAGGCAATGCTGACGCCGCCCTCGTTCATGGAGGATGGCTACATCTCTCAACCGAGTGGCTTGATTTCGACGGCACTGCACACGATTTGTCTGAGACTGATCTCGAAGGTGCAGATATCGTCGACGAACCGAAGTTCACGATTTCCTCTGGGGCTGGTGTCGAGTGGGACGCTATCCTCTCAGATGATGGTGGAATATCGATTCTCTTGCCAAGTGGAACCATCTCTGTAGAGAGTGAGTTCTCAGTTGAACAGATGAACCGAACAATGGATTACACTTCTTCGAAGAACATCAACATTCCATCATCTGGAACGGATTTAACCGCTTCAGTGACACAGGAACTATCCTTCAATCGTGTCGCAAATCACACGATTGAATCAACCATCACCGCAGTCAGCGGTGGAGAATTGACCGTTGAAGGAGAACTCGATGATGTCCAAGCATCAATGGGTGAGGATGATCAATACACTCCAATCGAGTTCACTTTGTCACTAGATTACCTTGGACACGAATCAGTCTCCACCTACACCGTCGTCGGTAATGTCGCCGGTACAGACGGACAATATTGGATGGTCGAGGCTTGGGATTCTTCGATTGAGAACTGGACTGCCCAGTTTTCCTTTGAGTTCGGACTAGATAGCAATAACACCACGACTTATGATAATCTAAGGCTACGAGTGTCTCCAGCTAACGGTTCGACGGCTCAATCCTTTGAGGACGGTCACACGGTGACTTTGATGTTCGCAGGAACGGATGGATATCACCACGATGATGAGGTAAAGGTACGAGTTCCTCAGAGTTACGGCTTTGAGTTGCGTGAGGAAATGCAAGAAGTCTATGGAATCCGACCTGGAGAAAATATTTCGATTGGAATTCTCTTCACTAATACTGGAAACGGAGATGAGCGCTTCACCTTCGAATTCGATGATTCACAGGTTCCTGATAGTTGGGAACGAACCGGAGCGACCTCTCACACATTGGGTCCATTCGTCGATACGACTCACACCTTGATGGTATTCGCGCCTGCGAACGCCACCGGTGATGAGGAATTCATTGTCACTGTCACTGTGACCGACAAGAATAACGGCAGCTACCAACCGATTGCGGTTAAGGTGAAGACCTCACTACCGGTTCTTGAAATCCAAGAGGTATACTCTGCGTCAGAACCTGTTTTCGACACGATACACACGTTCACAGTTGTAGTTGAGAATACCGGATTAGTCGATGCACAGATGGTCACTTTGAATACAACGATACGTGGAACAGATGTTCACTCGAACGCGACACATGACGTGCCCGCGGGAGAGGAGGTCACCTTCATCATCGATGTAGACTTGAGGGAATTCGGGCCAAGTCAGCAGTGGTTCGACTTCGAGATTTCTCCAGAAGGTCAGGAGTTCATTGAACAACCTGAAGAGGTGAACAAGCGATACACTCTGAAGGCACCCCCAGTCGAGGACACTACTCCAACTACGGTCATCGGTTTGGTGCTCCTCGTGTTACTGTCTTTGGTTCTGTGGTACTTCACCAAATCAGGATCTCGCCGACCCGGAGCTCCGTTCTGATACGTGTATCCGAATCGGTTTTACCGCGAGTCTAAACAGTTCTTCATAGACTGACCGAGTAGAGGGGACTTTGGTGGATGACTCATGGCTCTTGAAAAACTAGAGTTGATGCCCGAGCCAGAAGACTCACGAATACTCACGGCAGTTGACTCGGAAGCACCAGGTTATCCTGGGTCAGAGTACGGCTTGACCGATCAAGAGGCTAGGGAATTACGTTGGCCACTCGGGCCTATGAAGAAATTCCTCTGGCCTTGGGGTGCGGTGAGTTTCGCCATCGGTACGGTTCTGTTGCTGATTAGTTGGCCTTTCATCCAAGCTTACCTTTGGCCCTTCCTACCCGATTCTGAATGGGCCTTTGAGAGCACGGGAATTCGTGAACTCCAGGATGAGGGTTACTTCGGTTCTGGAGTTCACGTCTGCATCGTCGATACCGGCATCGATATCGATCATCGCGACTTTGCTCACCTGAACCTCGTTGGCTTCCGAGATTTCTACGACGGTGACCATGCAGACATACGAGATGTCGGTATTGATTACCATGGGACGCTAATGGCCGGCCTCTTAGTTGCCAACGGTACCTATATCGGTGCGGCGCCTGAAGTAGATCTCTCAGTGGCTATTGCCCTCGGCCCCGAAGGCAAATCAGGACAGGCTGATCGTGTTGCACTAGCCATTCGATGGTGCCGAATCACTCAGGAGGCAGACATTATCAGCTTGAGTTTAGGAGGTGAACCTGGAAGCGGAATGAGCAGCCTTCAATCCGAAACTGTCGAGGCGGTCAATGAGGCGCTCGATGCAGGAATATTTGTCGTCGCGGCTGCTGGAAACAACGGAATGAAGACTAGCGTCAATGATGTTTCAATTCCAGCAAACATCCCTGGAGTAATTGCTGTCGGAGCATCGACAAGTAACGGTGGCGTCTGGTTGAATAGTTCCGTAGGGTCCTCAATTGACCCATATACGGGCGAGGAGCGATCCTTCCCGAATCAGAAGCCAGAGGTTCGAGCTCCGGGTGTGAAAATGTTCTCTACCGCGTCAACCGATATCCAACCACCGTACGCCTATTCGACGGGCACCTCTGATTCAACAGTAATTGTAGTCGGTGCCCTCTCGATAATCCTCGAAATTCATGGCGAGGAAATGAAGGGGGAGGATGGAGTTTTCGACGCAGGAGAAATGGAACAGGTCAAGCGTGCTTTGGCCACATCGTCTTTGGTTTCACAGGAAGAAGATGCTTCTCATCACAATAAGAGAGGGTATGGAGTTCTAGATGCGGTTGAATGGTTGAATCAAGTCGAATTTGAATTCAATATAACCTAAATTCGTCCCGACAGCGTATCATGATACCCTAATCCGTATCAACCGAGCCTACGGCTCGACTCAACCCTATGATTAAATCAGTTTGATGAACCCCACGATACATGATGAGCGAGCGAGCAAGAAGTCACTTCCTGGTGATGTTGATGCTGATGAGCACCACTGTGGCTCTGATTGGACCAGCTACACCAGTCTCAGCGACCAATGAGACAACCGGTGGAACAATCACAGGAACGGAGACTTGGAGTGGTTCTCACCAGATTACCGACGATATCTCAGTGGCTGCTGGAGCCAAGCTAATTATCGACCCTGGAACTACAATCACTTTCCCAAATGGGACTATGCTAGATGTTCGCGGTAATCTTTGTGCAGGAGTTTCGTCTTGTGGAGCCAGCGGTAACGCAGGTGCGAATAACCCAATCACTCTGACATGGACAGACCCTGCGGTTTCCAACGCAACTGGTGAATGCTACGGACTAGGGTCTGGAAATTCCAAGATTTGGATTCGCGATGCCTCTTGTGGAGAAGGAGTGATTCTGAGAGATTCAATGGATCTTTCACAATCCGGAATGAGAAATATCGAATTCAACGGTGCTTGGGGAATCCCCTTCTTCGTGCAACTTGAGTCTGAATATCGCTATGGGGCATTGATCATAGACGGTGCTAGCCCTACGCTCCGTGGAATGAAATTCAATGATATCAACACGACCAGCGTCCTCGCCACCAACCTTGCTCAACCCACTTTCATCGGTGGCGAGTATGTCGCTGGTAATGACGGGCGGAGTGGCGTCACAGGCCAAGCTGTCCAGGTTTACGGTGGAGGAACTCCGATTTCGCCAATGATTTTTGAAGGTGCATCGTTCCAATCAACCGACAAGGGTTGTGGAAATCGCGACGGTGGTCGCTCGGCAATCTGGGCTTCGCAGACTTTCATTCGTATCGACAATTCAGAAGTGACAAGTGGTGATTTTGGATTCAGTATACGAAACTCTGCTGGAAAGATTACTAATTCATCCCTCACGGTGAATTGCAATGGAATCGACGTCAATAGCCTCAAGGCGGTTGGAGAAACAGAATATAACGTCGAAATTGCCTACAATTCGATTTCAACCACTGAAAAGACCCCAATAACAGTTTACGCTGGAGCGGATGTCGATATTCACGACAATGTTCTGGAAGGGGCTGGTGACGGCTCAGGAATTGCAGTCTATTCCGCAAAGGCAGCGATTCACAACAACGCAATTGGCCCCATCGGCGGTTGGAACGGTCTCTGGCTTCTAGGATCCTACGATGTGATTGCGGAGAACAATACCATCTTCGACACAGCGAAGGAACCTGTGCTGGCTGGGGAGTATGGATCTCAAGCCCCTAGTCCTACCCCAGCACGCCTCTACTTAGCCAACAATTCGATTTCTACGGCTGGGTCTGGAGCATGCTCTTCCAACACCTGGTGGGGTGGTCCATTCACTTGTCCTGCTATTATGGCTCATAGGGCTGGAGTCACCATCGTAGACAATATCATCGACGCCGGAGGGAATGCCGACGGCATTCGATCAACAGGAAGTCTCCTCGATGTCCGTCGAAATACCTTCAATGTGCAAGGAACTGGTGCGGTTATCCAACATTATGAACGAGGAGACACTTCACAACAATATGGAAGCCTCGCTTTCTTCAGTAACAATATCTGGAACGGAGTCGAAGTCACATACAATGTCTCAAAGTCCTCAGTTACTGTTCAATCAGAGTACATCCCGAGCCCCCCTCCGGGCCAATTCCCCGTGGTTCTCAGTTGGGATGATCAGGAGGCATGGCATCAGAATCAGTGGCAGAACGGGGTCATTGCTCACGAAGTCAGGGCCTGTGCTACCTGTGATGACTACACCCCTCACAACTTCCCTCTAGCATTGAATATGGACAATAATTCGACAATATTCACCTTCTCTAACCTGTCGAACCTCGACCTCTCAAAGATCAAGATTAACACGCAACCCACTCATTATGCAGTTCAGGTTCAGCGTGCTGAGTTGGTACGCTTCCAGACTCTCGTCAATGGACAGAGGGTAGAAAATGCGAACGTCTTGATTGAAGATGCGCACGGTAATGATGTGTACAGTCTTGAGACTGATGCTGATGGTTACACCCCATGGTTCTCTTTGGCTTCGAATTTCCATCTCGATTTCAGAGGCTTAGCTGGTGGAGACAATCCCGACGGCTTTGCCGACGATGAATACGAAGATTCGTGTTCTGACGGAGAGGATAACGACGGGGACCTCCTTCTCGATACTGACGACCCAGATTGCGATTTGTCCTCCGGAACTCGTGAACTTTCCCTCTATCGATATACGGCGTACCGCTTTGGATTTGGTCTTGACACTGGAGATTTTACTCTGACTGACACGACTTACCAAGACACACTTTTCCTCGAAAACGCGGCTCCTTCCATCTCTGTTATCCAAGAGGATGGGCACTCTTTCCGACGTGTGTTGAACCTCACTGGTTCAGCCTTCGACGGAACTTGGGCTGGGATTTATGAGAGTGATGAATTGGCACAATGGGACCAGAAGGGCTACGTTCATGCTGTCGAGATTAAGGATCCATTCACCAGTGATTGGAGCGGTGCTGGTCATGCGACAGATGCAAGTGGAGCTGCACCTGAATATGTCTCTCGCAATAATCATCCATTCAGCAACTGGTACTACAATTTCGATATGTCCGGTCGTCAAGAGGGAGACTACACATTCGAGTTCCGCTCATTCGACGGCCTCGAGTATTCACCAATCATCACTCGTACAGTCAAGGTCAATACTGAGGCTCCTTCTGTGAGTGTGAGCTCGCCGAGCTCATATTCGACCCATTCTGATGGGACGGTGACCTTCGAGGGGAGTGCTCATGACCCGTATGGCTGTCCCTTCGATTGCGGTTCTGACATTGATCGGATATACATTCAGATAGAGGGGCCAAATTACAACGTTGTCACCTCTACCGAAGGCTCTAACGAGTGGTCATGGACGTGGGATTTCAGTGGTCTACCACGCGAACTCGCGACTTACACATTCACAATCTGGGCCTCAGACTCTGACTTCTGCAATGGTGAATTAGATGAGTGC
>CAXGBP010000032.1:0-7279 GCA_964007685.1 uncultured Candidatus Poseidoniales archaeon
ATTATCGGAACTCAAATCAATGCCGCCAGAGACAATGTGAGAGCTCCCAATTCAAAGTGGATTGACTTAGGCAGATCTGACTGTATTACTAGAAATCCAACGATTTCACTAATTCAACAATATTCCAATCGTTTCACCGATAGATTTCCAATCGTTGTTTATAAGTGGAAGGGGGCAATTATCCACTGTTTTACACCAGAAGTAGGGGGGGTTTGGAGGCACTAATCACTAGATTCGGTGTTGAATTCACACCGAGTAGCCAAAGGAGAGAGAGTTAGTTGATGCCGGATTCGAGTGAATCTGGTTTGAGAAAAAGGTGGCCGGAGATCCGAGGCCCCGTTTGGGGCCCCGGAAATCCGGTTACGTTTGTCGAGTTCGACGACCTAATCAGGCGTCAATCTCTTCTTCGACGTCCTCGAATTCCTCGTCTTCTTCGTCGAGGAATTGCTCGGTCTCGTCATACATGTCGAACTCGTCACTGTCCTCATCCTTGCCACCAGCGGTGCGGGCGATGAGAGCAATCACTGCGATCAGAACAACTGCGATTCCAATGAACGGAGCAGGTTCTGCACTGATGTCGTCAAGGATTCCTAGTGGGTTTCCATTGTCACCCTGACCGTCGTTGTTACCATCGTACTGCTCAGTTGGGTCCCACGGGAAGTGGTCCTCCCAGTCTTCACAGCTGGTGCAGGCTCCAGAGGCATCGAGGGTGTACGTGACTGGGTCAGGAACACCATCGTTGTCGTCGTCTGGGTCAATCGCGTTGCAAAGTCCGTCGCCGACGACCATGTCGTCATCGGTGCCGTATTCTCCATCAGGACCGACGTCGGTCTCGTTGTCGACCGGCATGACGTCGGCGTTGTTCGGGTCACCCTGTCCATTCAGAGCGTTGCGGCAGATCACCTCAGTAGTGTCGAGCCAGCCATCGCCGTCATCATCGATGTCAGCGTTGTCGCCAGTTCCGTCACCATCGAGGTCACGGTTCTCGTTCGGATTCATTGGGAAGGCGTCATCGAGGTCGAGGACTCCATCATTGTCGTCATCCTGGTCGGTGATGTCACAGTCGTGATCCATATCGTTGTCCGCAGGTACGGATGTGTGATCCATTGGATCTGTGCCACAGTTAGGCTCCTCGTTATCCATCCAGCCGTCGTTATCGTCGTCGGTGTCTGAGAAGTCGCCAATTCCGTCGCCGTCATTGTCAGAGTTTTCTGTCGCATCGAATGGGAAGGCATCCAGAGTATCTGGAGTTCCATCGCCATCATCGTCGGTGTCGACCTTGTCGCAAATCATGTCGCCATCGTAGTCGTCAGGGACTGAGTCAGCGTCCAGTGCGTCACTTCCGCACTCGAACTCCTCAGCATCCGTCCAGGCGTCACCATCGTCGTTCAGGTCAGCGTTGTCGCCGACTCCGTCGCCGTCAGTGTCAATCCACTCAGACTGGTCGTATGGGAATGCGTCGACGCCATCGAGCCAAAGGTCGTTGTCGTCGTCAGTGTCGGCGTTATCGCCGATTCCATCACCATCGAAGTCAGCCCACTCAGCTGGATTGTCAGGGAAGAGATCGTCAGCGTTCAGGACGCCATCACCATCGACATCGTCGTCGATTACGTCACAGATTCCGTCCAAATCAAGATCGGTCGGAATCGACGAGACCTCGAATGGATCAGAGTGGCACTCTATCTCAATTACGTCGAAGTATCCGTCGTTGTCGTCGTCGGGATCAGCGTTGTCACCGATTCGGTCCCCATCGTTGTCAGCCCACTCGGACGCGTTGAACGGGAAGGAATCCTCGTTATCGATCCAGCCGTCGTTATCGTCATCCATGTCGACGAGGTCACAAAGTGTGTCGTTGTCGAAGTCGGCAGGATACGAATCGGCGTCCATTGGGTCGGTGACACAATCTGCCTCAGCAGTGTTGTTCCATCCATCTCCATCAAGATCGTCATCGCTGTTGTCACCGATTCCGTCACCATCAGTGTCGGTGGATTCATTCGCATCGAATGGGAAGTCATCCTCTGAATCAATAACACCATCACCGTCGCTATCCGTGTCGAGTGAATCACAGATTCCATCTCCATCGGTGTCGCTTGGATAACTCGTGTTGTCGTATGGATCAGTACCACATTGATTCTCCATCGCAGTGTGCCAGCCGTCGCCGTCTGGGTCAAGCGAGTAGAACTGAATCGTGATGTCGTAGTCTGTTCCATCAGTATCGTAGATGTAATTCCTCACGATGAAGTAAATTGTATCCCCGCCATAGTAAGTGTTTGTAATAGAGGAGTTCCACACTTGAGGGTTCATGTATCCTTGGAATCCAACCTGCATCTGTGCTGAATTGTAGATATACAATAGATACCAAACTGTAGGGGTAACTGAACCTGGATCAAGTGTGATCTCAAAGCCATGGTCTAGTGGGACAATGAAGTTGTACCAATCTTGGTCATCTAGACCCGCAGCAGCCCATCCACCGTATTCGTAGGAATTGTTCGCAGTGACGTTGTTGTAGGCTGCGATATCCACTGAAGACATGAAGGAAGAACCTGCGTCTCCGCCGCTGTTTGCATCATCCTGGTTTCCACCAGGTAGATCTGACAGATTGCCGTAGACGATGTCCAGCTGGTAGTCCATGTCAACGACGCCATAGGAGTAAATTGCGTAGGTTATCCAATGTCCACCCACAGGCCATAATCCTGAATGCGCTTCGGCTGGGTAGCCGCTGCTGGCTGTGGCGCCATACTGAGTTACATAGTAGGCAGGGTTTGCTGGATATACACATTGCATATTCCAATTACCGCACATGTACATGTATGTGTAGATGTACATATTCAGATTTGCAGCACTCGTATCGCTTGGGAAGCTTGTTGTGATGTTGATGTACTTGCCTGCTGGAACCAAGAATTGGTAGTAATCATACTGATCCCATGTGTAATCGAACCATCCAGTGCAAGTTCCACCAGTGTCATTCGCATCACCATTGATGTCGGCTTGATTCGAATTATTGACGAATGATGGGCCGGCATCCCATGTAGCCGAGTAGATTATGTCGCCAGCGTCGGTACCTGAACCACAGTCGTTAGGGTTCGAGCCAGGCTCGTTATCCGGTGTAATCATTGTCAGGTCCATCCAGTAAATTCCGCCGCCAATATCTGTAAACACCTGTATGTAGAGGTCTTGGCCGCCATGGGCATAGGTTGCCCACATTGTCTCAGGATTATCGTAGTAAGATGAGTCAATGAAGTACAAGTAGGTCGAAGCCGGATTCTTGTAATACAGACTGGTATCGATATCGTGCCCACCAGGGAATGAGACCTCAACCTTGAGGCCGTAATTCTGTGGCAAGTAAATCTTGTAGTAATCATAACGATCATTCATATCGTGACCGTATCCGACATAACTGCCATTCATCGAAGGCAAGACAAGGGCATCATATCCATATGTGCTGTTACCACCATCGTTGCCTGTTCCGGCATCGTCCCATGGACCATCCCATCCTGCTGTTTGGTCGTAAGTGGTGTAATCGATCGTGTAATTAGTCTCGACATCTTCTACCAAACTATACACATCGAGCTGGATGTAAATAGTACTCTCCTGACTGAGTTCGTTGATGAAGTAAAACGACTCATTGGTCGACAGCCCCTTGGGGTTCAGTGTGCCTGGGTAGTTGTTCTGGGCCAAATAGGACCAGTATCCATCCATGAAGAGGTATGCATAAATTGCTTCTGTGCCCTCGGGTTGGTCGTATGTTAGAACAAACCAGAATCCTTCGTCGGGTGCCAGTGTGTAGGAAAACCAATCCTGGTCATCATACCCATCACAGATGCTTCCGGAGAATGTTCCGGATGGACCGAGACTGGTAACGTTCGTCGCGTCAGCCTGGGTATCTCCAGCGTCGCCGCCGGATCCGCCATCATCGGCAATAGAACATGGTGGTGGAACTGCAGGCGAAAGCTGCAATTGCAGCGAATAGCCTGCGTGAGTGTCTACACTGTAATATCCGTAATAACTAACCTTAACGAATGCAGTAGAGCCTTCGTAGGCAGTACCGAGATCAATGAACTCGGGTTGATCAAACCACGAGTAGTCAACCATCGATGTGAAGGTTGAGTCCGAATAGACCTCGAGGTCTAGGTCGGCATTCTTGGTCCAATCCAGCGTCAGGTTGGCAGCGTAGCCGACCGGGACGTGCACAGCGAAGTAATCTGCCGTATCTGTCTGATTGACGTGCCCACCAGTGGAAACATCAAGATTGAATGCGTCACCAGAAAGTGATACCATTGCAATCGCATTGGCTGGTGGAGTAATATCTGTTACATCGATTGTCATTCCACCATCGCCGTATGTGTCTGACATCGAGACGGTATAGGTTCCAGCAGCGGTGTATGTGGCTGCCACACCTGTGGAATAAGAAGCGAACGAGCCAACTCCCCATGAGTCAGTCGTCCCATCTGGCTTGTCAATTTCAAGAGAAGTTTCCATTGGGCACCAGTAATCGCACACATAAGTGACCTCTGCAGTGCTTCCAGACATCAATGCGAAAGAACCCGAGGCATAATTGCCATTCGGATATGCATCGAACGCCAAAGATAGGAGCGCATTGGCATCAGGTGAGTCTGACCAATCTCCAGGGAATCCATTATCTGCAGGGAAAACTGTGATGTTAATGGTGTAGTCAGTGAGACCGGCATAGCCGCAGTAATAGCAGTAAGCCATGAGATTGATAGATTCGCCTCCCACATTCCTTCCGTCAGCACCATAATCGTAGCAATAAGTTCCTGTAGCAGTTCCGTCGGTCCCGATAGCGACAGTTCCTGTAAGGGTGTAATAGCAGTAGCCCAATCCACCACCAGCTGTGTATGGAGTAGTCATGCCGTCTTGACCAATTGCGGCCCACCAAGCATAATTATCGTAGAAAGTTCCACCGTGAACCCAATCGATTTGCATTCGTACACCATAGCCCGGCTCCATATCGATCTCGTAGACATCTACACAATCGTATGCAGTGTTGGTGTATGAACAATAACCTCCTAGAGTTGGATTATTATTTGAGTCGCCCGAATATTCGACTGATTCTGGACCATCTAGCCAATCAAAATCAGCAGTGATATCCATTGCAGCCGTGCCGACTCCTGCATCAACACCCCGGCAGCCATCTGGGCCTTGACAGGGTGATGGAGCAGCCTCCATATGTAACCGATTATCGGTCAATTCTTCACGTTCTTCGGCACCACCAATCAGAGGCAGAACGGTCATTGTTATCATCATCAATGCTAGCACTATTGTTCGGGCTGTCTTGCTTCGCATGGTCGTCACTGTCGCTAATCACGCTATGTTAGTGATATAATCATGTCGTCCCCTGTTCGTCCAACCCCCTATGGGGTTGTGAAAGAAAGATGGGCATATTCACAACTGTTCGACTGAGGAGGGTGTTTGTTTGATAAAAAATATCATAATAAAGGTAAATAATTTCTAAATCGGCTATTTTAATGGAAAAATATACTTTAGAAGATAATCTTACTAGTTTGGTTCAGTGCCGCTAATCAAGCAAGATCAGAGCCCTTCTGAGAGTCAGTTCAGTTCAGAATCCAGGCGGTGGCGGCGGAATCTGTGAATCGTCGTCATCATTATCCGACCAACTGTCAAATCCAGGTGGTGGAGGAGGCACTTCTGACTCGCTTGGTGTCATTACTTCTTCAAATCCAGGTGGCGCCGGTGGCACTTCTGATACCTCTTCACTCTCACTCGAGAATCCAGGAGGTAGAGGGGGAACGTCTTCCGAGTTGTGCTCGGTCGCTTCTTCCTCAAATCCAGGTGGTGCTGGAGGTATCTCAGAAGCTTCGCTTGGCTCATATTCACCCCATGACTCGGTATTATCGTGGGATGAATACTGGTCGTCGGCATAAGTTGCAGCTTCGTCACCCTTCTTGCGCACTAACACGACCGCAGCCGTGGCTCCGATTGCAGCCAGAATCAGGATGAAGACTACTGCCGTCAATCCAGGGTTGAGTTTCATGTGGTCGATAATCGATAGTGGGTGAGCATTGTCTCCAAGTCCGTCACCATTGCGATCTTCCCACTCAGAGCCGTCCTTTGGATAGATATCATTGACATCAGGAACGCCGTCGCCATCGTCGTCAGGATCGATGGCGTCACAGGTGCCATCTGCATCTGTGTCCAATGGCATTGAATTGGCAGATAGGCTGTCAGCACCACACATTTGCTCTGCGTTGTCAGTCCAATCGTCGTTGTCGTCGTCAATGTCAGCGTTGTTTCCTTGGCCGTCACCATCAGTGTCAGTCCATTCATTTCCATTGAGTGGGAATGCGTCGTCAACATCTTGCACCTGATCGTTATCATCATCGATGTCGATGATGTCACAGAGCCAATCCTGATCATTATCCAGAGGAATGCTATTTGCATCAAGAGGATCGGAGCCACAATTTGGCTCATCAATATCTGCCCAACCATCACCATCGTCGTCTAAATCGGTATGATCGCCAACTCCGTCGCGGTCGGTATCATCCCACTCTGCGGCATCGAATGGGAACCAATCGTTCACATCCTCGATGCCATCATTATCGTCATCGCTATCTTCGAGGTCACAGATGTGATCATCGTCGAAGTCATCAGGCACGCTCCAAAGAGAAAATTGGTCTGTTCCACAACGTGCCTCTTCGGCATCGGTCCACCCGTCGCCGTCGTCATCCTCATCGGCGTTGTCGCCGATGCCGTCTCCATCGAAATCATCCCACTCGGAAGGATCGCGCGGGAACTCGTCGTTATTGTCGAGATACCCATCTCCATCATCGTCTACGTCTGCATTATCTCCGATTCCATCTGAATCCAAATCATCCCACTCGTTAGGGTCTAGAGGGAATGCATCAACTGCATCGGACCGGCCGTCGCCATCATCGTCGTTATCCTCCTCGTCGCATTGACCATCTCCGTCAGTATCTTGAGGTACTGAGAGCCTGTCCAGCGGATCTGATAGGCAGCTTATTTCGGTTGAATCAGAGAATCCATCACCATCGTCATCGTTGTCAGAATTGTCGCCGATTCCATCGTCATCGGTATCGACCGACTCGTTTGGATCAAGTGGGAAGGCATCGTCGACGTCGGGCACTCCGTCGCCGTCGTCGTCTTCATCGACCGCATCACAGCTCAAGTCTCCATCAGTGTCGGTCGGCCTGCTGGCTGAATCCAAAGGATCGCTGCCGCAGGTATTCTCATCGGCGTCGGTCCAACCGTCGCCGTCGTCATCATCATCTCCATTGTCACC
>CAXGBP010000033.1:0-7158 GCA_964007685.1 uncultured Candidatus Poseidoniales archaeon
GAACCAGGGTCCCCGGGACCAAAACCCGAGATGATGGACCACTACACTACGGGACTATGACCGTGCGGTCTCACATACCCGCTTTGGACTTGACGGGCCGAGAAGCCGCAGCCTACAATAGAGTTGAATGTGCCACAGGAGCCATGCGTCAGCGCCTTGCTTTGTCGATGGTTATACTGATGCTGACATCTATGATGTCATTCGGTATCGCTGGTGCTGAGTACCAAGAGGCGATGCCAACGATTCCGGAATCTACTCCTGAAGGTCCGGAATCGCCGATTCCCCCCTCTCTACAAGTCAATCCTAACCCGTGGATTGAACCCAGCCTTTGGCAGCGAGTAGAGTATGGGCAAGAGCAAGTTAGAGTCACGGTAATCACACACTCATTGCGTGAACTAGGTCTATGGCAGTACCAACATGAACAGGTCGAGAAACAATTGCTGGCCGGAGCCGGTGAACTACTAGTCGCCACCGATCCTTCGGACGGTGTCATCGATCACCGAACCTTCTGGATGGATGCTAGCCTCTTCCACAAATTGCCGGGAGTGCCGGGAATCATCGGAATTCTCGATGCTGAGAGCACACCCGAACCATACGACATTACCCCATTAGACAGCCCTGACGCAACTCCGACGTCGGTTCGTTCGGGCGAAATTCACGGAGCTGTGGACGCTTGGGAACGAGGTTATGCAGGTGACGGAATCGTTGTGGCGATAGCAGATACTGGAGTTGACTTCGCGCACCCAGATCTCGATGGCACTCAAGCGCGTATTTCGGACGGAAAAAATCACGATGGTTGGCCGATGATGTTCGACCATAATTCGATGTACTACTGGCTTGTTCACGGCGACTCTTATCCCTCTAGAAACACTTGGTATGCTGACACTTCGACTCTAGATTGGGACAACGATTCTAACGGCATTCTCGACACCTCTGGGCACAACTTATCCGGCCTTCCAGTGTCTATTTCAGGAGTCTATCACCTCGGTCAGCACCCCGACTCAACCCTTCGCAATCAGATGGGTGGTGATGTGCCGCTGCTGCTGATTGATTCGGTGCGCAGCGGTGAATACGATTTGGTAATTCCCGATATCAACCGCAATGGCAATTTCAGTGATGATGAGCGGATGAGTAAGGGCAATGAGACCGCAGGACTCGACGAAGATGGTGACGGTATTCGCGACGTCTCAGCCGGCCTGCTCTACTGGGTTTCGGATGGCATCAATGGTGTTCCCTATGCTGAGACTTACGCAGCGCGCCACGGCTATTCAAATCGCATCGCAGGCGCGGGGAATCTGACTCTTTTCATGCTTGATTCCGGCTCGCACGGAACGCTTTGCGCCAGTGCAGTAGCAGCGCAGGCGCAAGTGAATAATGGGGTTGTGTTGGGAATGGCGCCCAATGCTACGATTGCGAGCATCGGCAATCATTACTCTGGCGGACACTCTCTCGACGGCTGGCGCTGGATAGCTGAAGGGAACGACGGGAATCCAGAGACTTGGGATGACCAGCCGCATATCGGCTCCTTCTCCTTTGGATACTCTTCGATAGATGACTCAGGAGCCGATTCCTACTCATTATACCTCGATTGGCTGACTCGAGTTTACAACAATCAAACTCACTACGCTGTTGCACTCGGCAATGGTGGTCATGGCTACGGCACAGTCGCGGTTCCCGGAGCCTCCCAAGGTATCTTCTCAGTCGGCGCATTCTCCAGTTCCACAAACCAATTGTGGGGTCAGAGTGCACCATGGAATAACCGAGGCCCCAATATCGTTGGAAGGATGGACCCCGACATCGTTGCCGTGGGTTGGTCAGCCACTGGTGATATCCCGCTGAATCTGCGAAACAACGGCAATTCAGCCACGACCACGTGGGGCGGCACGAGCCTCGCCACACCGATCACAGCCGGTTTGTTGGCTGTAGTGGAACAGGCTTGGTTCGAGACCAATGGCGATTACCCCATGTCCCAACCCTTCCGCGATTTCGTGCTTGCAACAGCTGATGATAGAGGATACGATCCCTTCGTTCAGGGTGGGGGCTGGTTCAATGCAAGCCGCGCGACAGCAACCCTCGATGGTGACAATGGGACTTGGTCAGTTACTCCTAGTCAATGGATGACTGGTACTTTCCAGGGAGAACATCGAGATGCTAACATCAACGTGATTCATAGAGGAGAATCTCAAACCGTCCCCCTTGAATTAACAAATCACGGAAACAGTTCGCTTGATTTCGTCATTTTCCCTGTTAAACACGAAGCACTGGCTCACGAAGTGGGTCAGTGGAACAGTATTGGGAATGGAAGTGAAGGTGGGGACAACAATACATGGGATGGATATCAAGGCGATAGGCCAGACTTGCTTATTCCAATTCATGTTAACAACACAACCTACCAATTGCCGCTTCAAACTAATCTTGTAAGGGCTAGAGCAGTGATCGAATATGCGGCATTCGATGGAAATTTAGATCGTTCCTCAAACGAACGTATCGAACTCACACTCTATCGTTGGAGCGATGATGATGACGATGGGATATGGGTTGGAGATGAAGATAATGATTCGATGGTTGATGAGGAAGATTGGACCGAATCATCCGAATTTGATGCTTATGGAACATGGTATCATCATGGTCCTCAAGCAGAGTTCCGAGTGGGTTTGCCCTTCGATGATATGGAAGATGGTCTATTCTTGGGTGTATCAAGAAGAGACGTCTCATCCTCGGGCTTGGATAATGTCAGCATAGAGTGGGATTGGACGGCGTTTGGTCCAGTAACTGACGATTGGATCAGTCCTCGTCCAACAGGAGAAGGTGCCCCTCCCTTTTGGACAGTTTCACCCAACTCAACCACAACTTACAATTTCACAGTGAATGTTCCTTTAGATGCTGAACCCGGACTTTACCAACATGGCTTGGTAATCAGAAGCTTTGCACACAATATGTGGTCATCCCCCTTGCATCAATGGACTCTACCAATTGTAACCAACGTTCCATACATAGCCCCCATTGACATCCACGCCCGCCCACTCGATGGAAATGTCTCCAATCAGACACTTTACTCTGAATCTTGGATTTCTGGAGCCCAACGCTGGAGTTGGCGCGCCGAATCAGGCGATTGGCGCATTATGAGCATTGATTGGCCCGAGGATCTGGCAACCGGAGGGACTGCAATACTGGACGTCGACTGGGATGATAATCCATACACAGACGTCGACGTGCTCTGGCTCTCTCAAACAGCCCACGGCTATGCGGAGGAAGACTCGCAGGCGTATGGCGATTCGACGTTTTGGATAGAGGAGCGTTCGACGAATAATCATAGGGGCTCGGGTAGTCACGATTGGGGGACTTTTACCGGTGAATCAAGAGAGGTTTTCGTTGTTCCAACCACACCCGGACTGCACCAACTAGCACTGCATACCGCACATCATGGCGTAACCACTAACGATAACGCTCTGAACATCTCTGTGGGCTATGTGGCTGCCGAGCAGTCGGGCTTTCACAAGGTTGTTACCGACTGGTCTGAGGCGAGCGGCCAGGAGATGATTCATGTTGTTTCGACGGTTCCCATGCCGTTCGAGAGTGTGCAATCTTTCGGCTGGACTCAACCGATATATTTCGATAATGAAACTGCTTATCAGGACACAACTAATGACAAGATGAGCGCGTCTTGGTGGCATAATTTCTCAGTGGCTGACGCGGCCGAATTGAGCATTAGGATGGATGCTTTCGAGGAGGCCGATCTCGACCTGTATCTGTTCAGGGATTCTGACGAGGACGGAGAGTTCGAGTCGGGAGAAGAGGTTACCCGCTCATGGTCTAGTACCAGTGCTGAGAGTATCGATATCGACTCGCCCAGTGATGGCAATTACTCGGTGGCAGTTCATGGCTGGTCTGTGAGTGATAGTGTCCAGTTCTGGCTTGAGGTTGAAGTCATTGCCGGGACTATGCTGAATGTGACTAATGCGACGATGCTGAATGCGAGCGAAATTGCTGCACAATGGCCGAGTGGTTCTACGACTCTGGCAGGGGCTGTTCCAGAGGGGGCGCTTGAGCTGGCGGTGGATTATGAGATGCCGGCCAGTGAAGGTGTCTGGCAGGGTTTTGTTGAGGTGACGCTAGAAGGCGGCATCAATATGAGGATGCCATTCACCTACGAGTTGATTGACCTCGACCCCGAAATCGAATTCGTCACTCCAGAGAATCTCACCGAGACGAACGTGACACTGCCTCTGGCTCTCCACGCGCAAGATATCGGTAGCGGATTCTCATTGGACAATTTCAGTTGGGCTGGCTTGGATAATAATACAAGTGTGCCCAATGCGACTAGCGTCGAGGCGACCCTGTGGAATCTCTCAACGCTCAACATCACCAATCTATGGAATTCAGGTAATCATTCATCGAATCTGACCTTCCGCGAAGTTTGGGTCAATTCGACACTTCCGGCAGCCGAGCAATGGCACGAATACCAAGCAAACCTTGCCGATCTCTCAGGCCGCTCTACTGCCGATTGGCTATCTGTAAAATTCGACACGACCGCACCAACAATGATCATCTCTCATATTCCTCAGATAACGAATGAATCGGAATTACTGATATCTGTGCAAACCGAATCAGACGCTGTTTTCCGACACAGTGGAGAGATCGTCCCAATTAATGGAACAGGATTTGTTGAATATATTGTATATCTTGAGGAATCAGAAATCGAATTTATAGGAAATAATTCGGCTGATGAACCATCTCATGTGTACTATGCAATAGGGAATAATTCGTTCTCACTTTCAGTCACTGATCCTTCAGGAAACCTACATGAAAATAGTTGGCGAGTTGTTCTCGACAGCACACGTCCAGACATCCAGAGTGTGAATGTAATTTCCACTCAACCCGAGTATGAATATCTCAATCAATCTTGGACAGATATTCCTCTAAACCTAACCGCTTTCATTACTGAAGTAATTTTGAGTTCGGACGTCAAATCGACGTGCATTTCAATCGAAGGAGATGAGATAGAAAGTATTGAACAATGTCGTGAATACTTTGTATTCCCATATGTGTTTAATTCGGAGGAAATTGGGCAATCTTCACCCGTCACTCATATTGAAGATCCATTTTGGGATCTCACAGAAGTACCAGACGATTCTTATCGCATCGTTTTAGAAGTAGTTGATTGGGCTGGTAATTCTCATTCAGAAGAATACTCGTTGAGTCTTGATCGGACACTCCCTGAAGTCGAATGGGACATCAGCCCGTCAGTTGACGGTCTGCTATCTGATCACCGCTTGGGATTGTCATGGACATCGAGCGAGAACGTGGAGTTGGAGTTCACACACAATGGTGAGCAAGTCGAGGAGTGGGACGCTACGTACGGTGGGCTATTCTTTGAATTAAACCAAACGGGAAATCACGAATTCTGCATTGATGCCTGGGATGTCACACGTGGGCAGCACAACGAAAACCGCTTCCATGAATGCCAAATCTTGACCCTCGACCCTTCACTGTATGTAAGTCAGGTTTGGGCTAGCTGGGATGGCACTGTTGTTGGGACAGAGAGTGTGCAATTGGTCATCTCGCGCGGGCCTAATCAATGGGCTAATGTGACTCATGTTCCAGCGGGAACTGACGCGTCTGACCTTGGAGGTGCCGAGCCGACTTATTCGTTTGAGCCGGGTGCTGCTTTCGTCGAGGTTGAATTAGCGCTTGATGAGGGGGACAACGAATTCTATCTTGAAATTGGGGCACTCGACCATGTTCAAAGTTACTGGTTGTATGTCGAGAGTGACACGATTTCGCCACGGCTGAATCTGACCCAAATGGCGAATCGAACGACTAATTTAGAGCCTGTTCGGATAATTTCTGGACTCTGTGAGACGAGGGCGAGCGTAACGGTCTGGACGGAGGTTTCGAGCACTAGTTTCGTTTGCGGAGCTTCAGGTAATTTCACTGTTCAACTGGGTGTACCTGCGAATGCATCGTGGCATGTAGTGAGCGCTACGACTGTCGATCTTGGTGGGAATACCAATGAGACAAGCATCGAGGTGCTGTATCAGGATTGGCTGGATTGGGCGATTGATGATGCAGAGGCTGGTGGGCCGATACTCTACTGGGGTCTTGGTGTATTGATCGCTGCTCTTGCGATGCTGGGGTTGACGATGCGCACGGTGAATCGACGCAGTGCGCGGCGCGTCGAGCTTGAGGAATCGATGGGAGAGGCCCCTGATTGGCTTGATGAGATACTTGAAGAGAGCGACCCTGAGGCTGTTGAGACACCGGCTGAGCCCTTGCCAGAGGAAGAGGAATTGCGGGCATGGGCGCGCGGTGAACGTGATGTTTCTGAGTGGCGAGATAGGATTCATGAGGATGAGCCTATCGACCTCGACTGACATTCACGATAAGGCGAGGCTTCATGGGCAGCGCGCTTGTCGAACGGCTCATGGGAATCGAGAAGATTGCAGTTCTCGGAGCAGGACAGATGGGTAATGGCATCGCTCAGGTCGCGGCATGTGCTGGTTACGATGTCACGATGATTGACATCAAACAGGAATATGTCGACAAGGGTTTGGCAGCCATTGAGAAATCTCTTGCGCGCGTTGTAAAGAAGGAGCGAATGACTGCTGAGGAGGCTGCTAATGCTCTCGCACGCGTGGGTATTGCGACTGATAAGAGCGCGGCTGCTGATGCTGACCTCGTTGTCGAAGCGATTCCCGAGATTCCCGACCTGAAGTTCTCTACCTTCGCCGAATTGGATCAAATATGCAAGCCAGAAGCGATTCTTGCAAGCAATACCTCTAGCATATCGATTAACGCGATTGCAGCAGCAACAAGTCGTCCAGATCGCGTTATTGGGATGCACTTCATGAATCCCGTTCCAGTGATGAAACTCGTCGAAATAATCAACGGCAGCGATACGAGTGACGATGTCACCGCTGCCGTCGTTGCGGCCAGCGAGAGAATGGGCAAGACAGCCCTCGCGTGCAATGATTCACCTGGTTTTATTTCGAATAGAATCCTCTGCCCAATGATCAATGAGGCCATCTTAACGCTGGAAGAAGGCGTGGCCGAACCTGCAGCAATCGACGGTATAATGAAACTCGGAATGAACCACCCAATCGGACCTCTGGCACTTGCTGACCTAATCGGTTTGGATACGGTTCTGCATATCATGAA
>CAXGBP010000034.1:0-7052 GCA_964007685.1 uncultured Candidatus Poseidoniales archaeon
GAGGCACTCTCTATACTCGAAAACAAGGCACGTCGAGACATTTTGAAGCGTCTTGCCAAGGAACCGCATTACCCATTACAGCTGTCTGAATTGCTCGATATCAGCCAGCAAGCAGTCGTCAAACATCTGAAAGTGCTCGAGGCTGCTGGCTTCGTTGAATCACAGAAGGTACCTTCCGCAAAAGGTGGGCCTCCAAAGAAGATGTACACCGTAAACCAATCCTTCTCGCTCCGTCTTGATCTTGGGCCCAACCTATTTCGCGCTGAGCATCGCACAATGCCAAAAGGTGGTCCAATTCGTCTGTCTTCGCGGCTTCCTGGGGGGCTCGACGGAGTGATTGACAAGATTGGTACGAGGCGTCGTCTCCCTCTGGTCGAAGCTATGTCGATGCTTTCTGAGATGGATCGTGCGCTCGAACGAATTGATGAGCAGCGCGACGCAATTATCGCACTACATCAACAAGTGATGCAGAAGGTAGCACCAACAATCGACGACTCATCAGAGACATACGAAGAACGGCAGCTGGCGCACGCGATGCTGAATCATCCTCGCAGACCGTTAGATCTCGATCTCTTCTCACAAGGTCTGCGAATCCAATCGATGCAGGCCGAGGTGATGATGGATGGCCTACGCGAGAGACTCCTACGGGATTTCGCCTCGACTACCGGCAGCGTCATCGCCGCTAGAGAAGGCACACCGCTGCCTTGGTGGCTGGCTCGCTGAGCTCAGAAGACTTGGTCATCATCGCTGAGGTTCGCCATCAGGCTGCTCTTCTCGGCGAAGCGATTCAGAGCCTCCATTCGGCGGCCATACATCACGACGCCCGCAACACCCATCAGGGCGAATGTGGCGCCGAGGATAATCGCTGGAACGGAGTACTGAGCAATTATCTCGATTCCGACATCGAGGAATCCTAGATTGGAGCCCATCTTGCCATTAATCATCTCAATATTGTTCTCTTCATTCGATTCGACAATCATGTTGTCAGGGTCGAGAACGACAGCGATATCATGAGATCCTGCCTTCACCAGATAGAGTAGCGTCAGTGAAGGTGGATCTTCATCGCCACTGGAACCGACCGGCATGACTGCTTGGATGAGTTGCCGGTATGCGACATTCTCCTCGTTGCAGCCGTTCTTCTGAATCGAGCGCTTCGATTGATCTACGCAGAGTACTACGTTGACATCGGTGGCGTGGATATTACCGATATTGCGAATCTGAACGTTCACCGACAGCATCTCGCCGACCTTGGCCGTATTCTGATCGACATGGACACTCACAATCTCAAGATCAGGAGCGCGCAATCTCAATTCGAGAATTTGCTCATTACTATCGCAGTTTGGTGGAGTATTGTCAGGCAGCCCATCGCCATTCAGGTCAATGGTGCATGAGTCATCCCAGATAGCGGTCTCATCGTAATCGCCTCCAGTCTCGGCGGAGCCAAAGGATGAAAGCACCTTGATACCAACCTCACGGTTACTGAGAGCGGCAGCCGGATCGATGTGAATTATCGCAACGAGATGCAGGGTCGTGTAGGCCTGCATCTGCGGTAGCATCACAGTTCCAGCCGATGTCCCCACCGCTGTCTTGTAGCATTCATCCGACTCCGGAGTGTCTCCAACAGTCAATTGAACGCATTGACGCTCGATTGGGAATTCCGAGTCAAATCCTTCGAGTAAGGCGAAGTTGACTCGCCATCCGCTTAGGGTATTCATCCCAGGAATAGCATCCCAGCCCGCTCCGGTCTGAGTGTGGTTGTGAATCGACGGTTGATCCGGCACGTTTCCAAAGTTGCTGACGTTCATCGTGTAACGTACAACTCTGCCAGGAGCGGTGGTCTTGATTCTCGACTCAACCGCAGGGTCGAGCTCGATTCTCATATCATGGAATTCAACAATCTCGATGTTCAGAATGATGCTATCTCTGAGCTTCGTGCCCTCGTAAGGCTCCTCGCTGAAAACATCGAGGCGGACAACATACTCGCCCGCGTAGGTCTTCTCGGGGACATTGATGTGAATTGCGATGTCTTGAGATTGATCGCGCGGCAATTCTTCGAATAGCACTTGCGGAATATCGATATCCCAGACATCAGAATTTCCATTTGAATCGACTATCGAATGTACAGATATATCGTAGCGATCCGGGCCATTGCCATCATTGGCGATATTCGTATCAAGTTGGAACGACTCGCCCGGATGCAATTGCAGAATTGTCTGAGGAACGGATGCCTCAAGGTCGTAGACCTGAATGACATTGGTCACTAAGACAACCGAATCGCGCACCCTCGGTGCACCCTCGAGATGAGCTTTGACTGTGGTAGAATCTCCAAGGCCGGCTGTCGCATTATACGGTGCGCACATGATTGCAGTAACCGTGTAAGGCATCTCAATAATCGACCAATATCTCGGATCATTATCTCCGATTCCATTGCCTCCCGGCGCATTTGAGAAATCTAGGTCAACCGTCCAGTGATCATAGCGCCAAGTCGATTCGGAAATCTCCGGAGGTCGTTCCTCGGGCCCACCGGGCGTAGTGAAAATCAGGTGACCTGGTGTGAAGTGCTTGGTCACCTCGATGTCGAACTCAGCGCACTCTCCAGGGAGGACGTGCTGAGTCGTTTCACCCAGATTAAAGACAATATTGCCCGAACTCCTAATCGAGACGTTCACCCAGAGTTCGAGAACATCGAAGGTACCTCGGTCAATGGAAAGGACCGGTTCACCTGTCGACCACCCCTTGAGGTAAATCACGAAGGTTCCAGGTACCTGAGAGGTTGGAACAGAGACTTGCAGGTTTCTAGTTACAGACTGACCTGGATCGAGAGATAATGAGATCGGGAAGGATACACCCCAACCGAATGGTAAGCCCCATTCAGTTTGACCCTCATGCGTCGCCGGATCGTAGAAGGCGAAGGTATCGTAGACGTTGCCTGTATTCGTCACGGTGATTGAGAAAATCGCCGATTGGCCTTGTTCAACATCCACTTGGAAGTGACTGGTGTCGAGGTTGATTCCATGGACCACATCCATCAGCGTGAGTGTCAGACGCTCATCGGCGATTGCAGGATCTTTGTGAGAGAGAGCGTGGACTGTGATTGCCGCCAATTCGTCCTCGTCCGCCTGATAGATTGTCGGCGCACGTACGCGCATGTAGACCGATACGATATCGCCTCCGCGCAGGAATACTGGAGTCGAATCGAAAATCGGCGTGTGGTTGGTTGCAAAGAATAGTGTCGCAGTCCAGTTGTTGGGAACGCCACTCAGATACACTGTGTAAGTGTCTGCGACCAGCTCAGCAGGGCCTGGGGTTGGGTTAGAGATCGTCATGTTGTATGTCGTCTGCTGACCAGGCTCAATCGTGTGATAGAAGGTCTCAGTCTCGGTCAAAGCAACCTCTACGAGACCAGTAAGCACGTGGACATAGCAGATTGTGTACTGACCCTGATTATTCTGATCATTGCACCTATTGGTGTCTGACCAAGCGATGTGAACACCGCTGCCCAAATCATTAGCGAATGCTGGTGGTTGGCCAAGGTCGGGAGCGAATGGTGAGTTTGGACCGAGTTTGTCCGACTCCCACTCAGAGACCTCGTGGACCTCCCACGGATCTATTACACCCCAAGCGAGAGAATTCAGCGGGAATCCTTCGGGGTGGGCGTCATTCGTGTGGTTCAAGCGGACATACATGATGGTCTCGCCCTGAGTCTCATTGCCATTGTCCAACCAGGAGATGTGGACATTGTCAAATGAGTCAGTTAGGATTTCCGGCATGTGTGAATTAGCGCCATATGGTCGGTCTTCGTAGACCCCGTCGATTCCTTCAACCGTAGAGATGACGGAGTCGGTAATCTGCTTGATTCCGTAGGAAGGCAGCCCATCTGGAGCTCCGTCCCATGCGGCTGCTCCGCGCAATCGGAGTCGCACGTAGTAAATTTCGTAATTTACTCCGATATCAAAGCCGTAAGCGCGGCCATCCATCCAAGCGATGTGCGTATTACCTGAGGTGTCGATAGCAATCGAAGGGTGCAGACTGAACGCATCCTGCAAAGTGATTCTCGTGTCGTTCACGACGACGAGGTGCCCGTATCCTTGGTGATCGGATGATGGGCCAATGTCCTCGACATATCGATTGTTGATGACCTTGGTTCCTGAGTCGCCCTTGGTCCAACCGGCCCACGGGCTGTCGAGCAGAGAGTATGGGTCGAGGATTGAGATGAAGATCTCTCGAGAGTTATTGGTTGCAAGTAATACTAGTGCTTCAACCATTAATTGTAGGTCGGCCGCACTACTGGAACCTGTAGGGAAACTGTACATCTGTCCGCCGGCATTGGTATTACGGGTGGTCGTACCAGGACAAGTACGCGTACCTACAGATACGAATCCATTCGGACATTGAGCCAAATCTTGCATGTGAGAGCCGACATCGGTCGAGCCCTGGCCCCATCCTGCCGCCATCAGTGGGACTGGGACGATGTCTGAGATGACGCAGGCATCGTGAGCCTCATTGATACTCTGCGTATCGTCAGACTGCTGAGCCGGATCGCCACCATACGGACCTTCGTCTGAAATTGGGATGACGATCTTGGTGGCGTTCGGATTCCAGCGGTGGTCTAGTTGAGTTGGTGGGTTGGCAGAATTACCCATGCGGCCCTGAGCGTCTCGCCATGAGAGGCACGCCCATGTTGAAGCGGGGCCCCAGAATTCAGAGTAGTATCCTCCGTCTTGGGGTAGATTAACCGCTCCGCCATTGTAGACCACTTCAGTTAACTCGCGGATGCCGCCTGAGTCATCAGACGGGTTCTGGCCGAGATGTGTCGAGCGTGGTCCTTGGCTTCCAGAGCCTCCAGTCTGGTAAGCTGATGCGCAAGTTCCGGAAGTGGCCGCGGCAGGCCAATTACCACTGAGAGCGTAAAGTGTCTCGAAGACAGTAATGTTGCCGTCGACGAGCATCGGCTTCAGTCCTTCGAAGGCTCCTCCGCTAGCGAAATTACCACCGTAGAAAACAACACACATGTCTGCCCACTCGGTATTCATCGAACCTGAGGTATCGATTGGTACGACCATCTCCACTTTGCCGCCGCGGGTGTCATCCCATACGACCTGCACTAAATCGTCAGCATCAACGGCGACATCGGGGTGGCCCTTGTGTCCAATGATTGGAGTCAAAAGGGTATCCTCGATGGCGACAATCGCCTCCCTCCCTGGAAGGTCGATCTCGAGCATCGAGTAGTAAATCTGAGGCTGCATGTAGAATTTGTCCAACTGCTCATAGGCATCTTCCCAAACAATGTGAGGGTTATTCTGAGAATCGACTGCGATCGCTGGCCAATCTCGATTCTGTTGGTGGCTCGCAATCTCTTCATCGTCGATTATTGAAAGAACCGCATCCAATCCAGAACTTCCATCTTGATCATCTTGGGATGGATCCAAGAGTGAATAGAAAATAGTCCATTGGCCCGACTTGTCTGTCCAAACGATGTGGACATTATCGTCAGTATCAACTGCTACATCAGGATGCCAAGCGCGGTGAGTTCCAGCTTTGGAAATCTGGGTTTCATCGATGAGAACGCCTCCTCTGGCGTCCAACATCTTGTAGTAGAGGTGGTGAGAGTTTCTGCTCCAGACAAAGTGAGTATTACCCGACGAATCTGCGTCCATTGATACCATTCTGTCGCTGTGTGTTCCTCCATTCACGACCTGAATCGCATCTGTCAAAACTATCTCGCTTCCTTCCGCTCTTTCGGAGAATTCCAATGTCGCGAATAGGCTCATCGTCATGATGAGTACCATCGCGATACTGCTCCGTATCTTCACTGTCTCCATTTCCATCACTCCAGCAACAATGCTACAACATCTCGTTTCGCTTTGGTTCGATACTTAACCTCGACGCTCACGCGTCAGCCGAGAACGCTAAGGAATGGTTTCGGAAGTGGTGGTTTAGAGCGTTCAAGCGTTGCCCTAAAGCGAGGGGAAAAAGATAGCGAAGTTGCAAGCTTTCAAGCCCATTCTGCGGGATCGAAATCGGTACCGAATCCGCCTGTCTCATCTGTATCAATTGATTTGGGTTCGGCTTGGGTTGAAGGCGACCTGCCTAAACTCTTCTTGGCCTTCTTGGCTATCCAGTCGTCGACTTTCCCTGGCTTGCCTATTCCTTGGCCATAACCGAATTTAATCTGGTGGATGAGTTCTAATTTGGTCAGCCAGACTCGGCGCATGGTATGCATGAATTCATTCTGGGTCAAGCCGTCAAACCAAATGGGACGTGAGAGATTGAAGGCTTGCAATGGTCCGGGTGTTTCATCGTTTGGCTTGCCAACATGGAGGACCCAATCAAGATCGGCTCTAGTGAGTTGGAGGCGTGTCTGGTGAAGCCATCCCTCCCATGCGTCAGGGGTCTCCTTGCCGTGTTCGCGCATCTCATTCTGTTGTCCTTCGTCGACTCTGGTAATCGAATATACGAGTACAAGATTACGGTTCTTTGGAATGACTACGTTGAACACATGACCCTGCTTGGTTGGAGGGTACTTGACGTGCAAGTGAATGAGTGCTTGGGCGTCCGAGACTTCTCTGGCTTCGAGTTTCTCGCTGGCCAGCCAGCCCTTGATGGCGATCGCCGCCGACTTCCCGTCCATGATGGCTGACTATTGCAGGTCCTATTTGAGAGCGCCGAGGCGGGAGGCGATGGAATCAACGAGCATATGGAACCTCTCGCCGTCTGCGCTGCTGAGGAGTTTGGCTCGTCTTGAGGCAGCGGTTGAATCAGACCAGAGGTCATATCCCTTGATGCAGATTGAAGTAGAGAGATAGAAGATGAGAATTAGCAAGATGAAAGTCCACAAGGTGGCGATTTTAAGGGCTCCACCAGTCAGGATTAGTGTTCCAATGAGGGCGCATGGCGGCCAGAAAAAGATGGGCGAGAACATGGCTGCGAGCATGAAGTAACTAGTTCGTGAATCAAGCCCTTCATCGCTATCTTCGGCCATGGACTTTGCAATACCCCACTGCAGCCCTGATGAAGGAATGGCGATGGGAAGTGTGGCCAGCATCAGCAGT
>CAXGBP010000035.1:0-6986 GCA_964007685.1 uncultured Candidatus Poseidoniales archaeon
GGAGAATAGTTTTGATGTTGAGAATACGGGAAATACCGAGTGGACGGTTCAGATGCAAGCCCAATCGCCGGGAACCGACATCACGGGTTGGGTCGAGTTTGACAGCCCGAAGACGAAATTACTCGCCAAACCCGGTAATTCCGACGATAGTCACACCTTCACATTCTCAGTGACTCCTGATGATTCAGCCGAAGCCGGCTCTCAGGTTGAAATCAAGATTCAAGGTCGTTCGAACCAAGGCGTCGGCTGCGAACAGATTCTAACAGTTACAATCGGTCAAGTTCACGATGCGAAATTGACCCTCAGTACATCGAAACTTTCCAATGTTGAACCGGGGAGTTCAGATTCAGTCACTTTGACGGTGGAGAATCGCGGCAATGGACTCGATACGTTTTCTCTGACTACAATTGACCTCCCGGAAGGTTGGCAAATTTCATTCTCTCAATCTTCGGTCACCGTCAACAGTCGTCATGATTCTAACAACAAGGCCTCTCTCACCGCCACAATCAATGTCCCCGCAGATGCGCTCGCGGGCGATAACACGATTGAATTCGGGGTGACTGTTAGTGGTTCGACAACTATTCTGGCTAGCAAGGTTCTGACGGTATCGGTCGCGGCAAGGCACGACCTGACGGCTGACATTCTTTCGACTCAGCAGACAGGTCGCTCAGGGCAGGTCGTGCAGTTCCCGATAGATATCACGAACACCGGGAACATCCGTGATACGTTCAAGCTCCAAGTCTGCGATCCGAGTGATCAGACAGGATGCAATCCTCCTATGTGGGCTGCATCCTATTCTGACACGAATGGCAATTCAATCTCGCAGGTGATTCTTGATCCTAGCGAGTCTAAGCGAGTCTTCCTCGATGTTACCGTCGAGGGGGAGGAAGACGCGGATTCAGTCTCAATTCTCTCGCGCGTGGCGATATTCGGAACCAGCGAGAATGTCGAACATACGATTAGCGTGATTGTATCAAACTACGATTACAGCATGGCAATCTCGCCCGAAATGCCCGGCCCGATAGCGGGGCAGCTCGACATTGTTCTACCGCCAGGTGGTGTCACAGAAATCAATTTCTGGCTTGAGAATACAGGAAATTTCCCCGGTGGCGATAAAGCCGTCATATCGATGACGGGAATGGAATCATCGGTTCTAAGGAATATTCTGATCGATGGTGTGGTCTCCAATGAGAACATCCCAGTTCCACCTGGGGATCGCGTTCTCATTACGATTCAACTCGAGGTGCTGGAAGGTGTGGGAAGTGGAACTACTGGCGTGATAAAGATTAGCGCTTCCTCCGAGAAGAATGCTGCTGAGAGCACCTCAGTTGATCTCGCCTTCGAGGTCAGGACAATCCATGATCTGCAATTCACACTCGAAGGCGAAGAGGTTGCGACAACAGACGAGAAAACCAGTATTGAGTTCATTTTGCATGTGACCAATCATGGAAACATCGTCGAGACCGTCCAGATTCTAACAAGCGATTCTCTCCGTGGATGGACGGTCAATGTCATCCCTGACGAATTCCAACTCTCACCTGGAAACTCTCGAACCATCACGGTGAGAGTGACTCCTCCGGCGGGGATGATCCAAGATGACACCTACGGATTCACCATCACGGTCCAGCCCAAGGGCATGCCCGTAGCAGGCGAGCCTCTCGACCTCGAAGTGACTGCTGAGGTTTCCCCCGGTCTCAACTGGCTGAGCGAGCAGAACGAGCAGATTCTCGTTTACGGATTGACAGGCATTGGGGCTCTACTCGTCGTCATTCTCTTCTTCCGCTCGCGCGCAGAGAACCGTCGTATCATCGAGGCGCTTGAGCACGAATCGAGCGACTGAGTCGCGGGCTCACAACTCGAACTCATGAGTGTCCTCCCGCGGGTCCTGCTTCCTCCTTGCTCGACCAATCTCAACGAGCGCACGGTTATGCTTATCACCGAATTTCAGGTGGGCAACTCTGCCGGTCCCTACGGGACCGTCAGGTGTCAGCGATGTCGACGGTACCAGAAGCCTATCTCGCATTGGCAATCATGACTCTCGTTGGTATCGGATTTCCAGTCATGAGCTTCGTCGCGTCCCGCTTCCTAAGGCCGACGCCGAGCGCTAATGACAGCAACAAATTGCGCTCGATTCTCTTACCGGGTTACGAGACTGATCAGAGCCTGTACGTCCGGCGAGATAGCACGTATGAGTGTGGATCCGAACCTGTTGGTGACGCTCACATCAATTTCCACTTCCAGTACTACTGGTATGCAATCATCTTCCTCGTCTTCGATATCGCATTCATGTTCCTCGCGTTCGGCGGGGTCGTCGCAATCGAAGAGGCCGGTGGCGACATTGATGTCTGGTCTGCGATGATGACTCTCACCGTGTTCATCGTGCTGATGAGTCTGGGCGTATGGCACGTCTTCCGCAAGCGAGGAAGAATCTACATCTGAGGTGATTGAATGAGCGATGAAGCCTCTAATTTCTCTGTTTTCAATAGCAGAATCTTGGTCGATACCGTCGGCGACATCACCGACGAGGCAATGAAAGCAAGTCGCATGAAGGAGGTCATCGGCGTCCTCGGTGGACGCCTCTTCAACTGGGGTCAGCGCAAGTCGTTATTCCCTCTTCACCTTGGAATCAAGTGCTGCGCTCTTGAGATGGCAGCGGCTGGCGCGAGTCGCTTCGATGCCGAGCGCTTCGGCGTTTTCTTCCGCTCCAGCCCGCGCCAATGCGACGTTTTACTGGTCAATGGTCCAATCTCGAAGAAGTTCGCTGACCCCATAGTCCGCCTGTGGGAGCAGATGCCCGAGCCAAAGTGGTGCATAGCCATGGGTGAGTGTGCTATCTCAGGAGGACCTTACTTCCAATCTTACAACATCCTCGAAGGCGTCGACACGGTAATTCCTGTCGATGTCTACATTCCGGGATGCCCACCTCGACCCGAAGCGCTGATTGACGGCTTCGGCAAGTTGCGTGAGAAGATCATTCGCATCGGCGCGGTGCCAAGCGAAGTCAGGCCGATGAGCGAGGCGCCGCTTATCGTCGGAGACGAGTGAGGAGGAATCGAGATGGGCAAAAAGGTCACAGCGGCGGCTCAGCAGAAGGCTGCCACGGCTCTCGCCGAGGCAATGTCGTCCATCGATGGTGTCAACGCCGCTGTTGATACCCGCACCAGCGGCACACAGGACCGCCATACCGTCAGCGCCACCAGTACTCCTGAATCATGGCGCGCACTGGCTGAGGCTCTCGCTGCTGAGCAAGGCGTCGACTATTGTTCGATGATTACCGGAATTCACTGGCCCGACGCGGCCGACAAGACCTGGGAGGTTGTCTACCATCTGATGCGCACCTGTGTCAGGGACCCAGCGGCGATTCAAGGCGTCATCCAACCGAACATTACTGATGCAAACAATGTCGAGGGATCAGATGTTCCTCTCGAGATTCAGATTAGCATCGCTCTTCCAGACACTCGTGAGCCCGCTGTTGCCTCGGTACAGGACATCTGGGTCGGAGCAGATTGGAATGAGAAGGAGACTTGGGATCTCGTCGGCATCGATTTCGATGGCCACGAGGGAATGCGCCGCGTACTCAATCCACACGAGACTCCAGTCGGATATCATCCGTTGCAGAAGCAGCACAAGTTACGCTACCACGGCTTCGAGGAAATGTACGACGATGTTCAGGGATACCTGAGGAAGCCAGCCGACGCTGGCAAGCTGAAGTGAGGAGGGGTTTCGAATGGCAGAGATGTGGATTTCGATGGGTCCTCAGCACCCTATGACTCACGGTCTTTGGACCCTCAAGATCAAGGTCGACGGTGAGACCGTCGTCGACACTGAGCCGGATTTGGGGTACATCCATCGTGGTGTAGAGAAGATTTGCGAGGCTCGCGACTTCACACAGATTACGACCTATTGCGATAGGTTGTGCTACGCCAGTGCAAATACTTGGTCACACTCCTACATCTACGCCGCCGAGGACCTCCTCGGCGTCGAGGTGCCCGAGCGCGCAGAGTACATCCGCCTCATCGCGGTCGAAATCCAGCGCATCGCCAGCCACCTGATGTGGCTGGGGGCCTATGGACCAGATATCGGCAATCTGTCAATCATGGTCTGGTGCCTGCGCGAGCGCGAGATGATGATGGATCTGCTTCAGGAACTTGGCGGCTCGCGCATGCACTACAATTTCCCGCGAGTCGGCGGCGTCAAGCGTGACCTGCCTCACGGATTCGCCCAGCGCGCTCGCGCCAAACTCAAACTATTCCTCAACAGAATTCAGGAATACGAGTCTCTATTCGACGAGAGCACTGTCTTCCTAGTGCGTAGTCAGGGAGTTGGCTATGCCAAGCCTGAGGAGATGATCAATCACGGCGTCAGCGGACCGAATATCCGTGCCGCCGGCGTCGATTACGACGTTCGCTGGGCTCACCCTTACTCCGTCTACAGCGAACTCGACTGGCAGCCATCCGTCGAGCGCTCTTCAATCAAAGGCGCAGATTGCTACGACCGTTACCGTATCCGCGTCGAAGAAATGCGCATGAGTGCCTCAATGGTCCTCCAGGCTATCGATAAGATTCCCGGTGGAGCCGAGACTTACCACGAGCCGGGCGACCCGAAGATCCTCGCCAAGGCTCCGTCCCGCGCTCCGGAAGGCGCTACGGGAAGCCATCACTTCGAGGATAGCCGCGGCGAGTCGATGTTCTACCTCGCCGGTGGCGGCGAGGGCCGCGGCAAGATGCCATACCGTGTCTCAATCCGCTCTCCGATGTTCATCACAATTCCATACGCGGCCAAGTGCATGATTGGCTACAAGGTCGCGGATATCCCAGCGATCATGGGTTCATTCGACCCATGCATCGGGGAGACCGACAGGTGAGGTGAGAGCATGGCGAGCAGCGATTGGTTAGATATCCGCGGCTGGACCGAGTCGATTGTCGGCTGGTCAATGGACTTGGTCTACGACATCCTCCCATCGAACGATATCGGCTTGGGCCCACTTGGGACGCTGAACATTCAGAATGAGTTCGGTAGCATTCAGGGCGCGCTTGAGACATTCATCTTCACGACGATCATGTGCACTGTCGTCTTCGGCACGATGATGATCACGCTGATGGTCGTGCCGTACATCGAGCGCAAATTCATCGCGCGCTTGATGGACCGACTCGGCGCCACAACGACTCTCCGCAGCCTATGGATTGGAGAAGGCCACACAACAGCTGGACAATGGTGGAATCAACTGCCATTCGGTATCGGAGCCATCGTTGGCTGGGTCGTCAAGACACTCAACTCCGTCGCCGGCAATGAGTCGAAGCACATTGCAGTCGACCGCGTGCACAACCGTGGCTATCACGGAATCTGGTTCCTTTTCCCCGGCTTCTTCCAAGCCCTTGCGGACTTCCTCAAGTTCGCCACCAAGGAGCACATAGTCCCGGCTAAGGCAGATCGTGTAGTCTTCGAGACAGCCCCAGTCATCATCATCGCGACCACAGTCATGGTCTACGCTTTCGTTCCATTCGGTCCTCATATCTGGGCTGCTAACCCCGAACTTTCTCTCGTCTTCATGATGGCCGTATTCGGCGTCGCTCCGCTCGGTGTTTTCTTCGCCGGTTGGTCTTCCAACAACAAGTACACACTCATCGGTGGAATGCGCTCAGCCGCGCAGTTGACCGCTTACGAGATTCCGCTGCTGGTCAGTGTCCTCGCGATAGCAGTCATCTCAGGCTCGTTCAACATCCTAGAAATAGTCGATTTCCAAATCGAGACAAGCAACACTTGGAATATCTTCATCATGCCACTCGGAGCAGCCCTTTTCCTCATTACGATGATTGCTGAGGTTGAGCGAATCCCATTCGATATGCCAGAGGCTGAAGCCGAACTCGTCGAGGGCTGGTGGACCGAGTACGGTGGAATTCGTTGGGGTCTCATGTTCGCCGTCGAGATGATGCGCGCGTATGCGGCTTGCATCCTCTTCGCGCTCTTCTTCCTCGGAGGCTGGCAACTCCCATTCGAGGATACTCTCGTCGGCCTACCATTTGTTGGTGGCATCTTCGAAATGCTCGCAACTGCGACTCCTGGCGTCGCGATTCTACTCGCCAAGGCCTACCTAATGTTCGCCTTCTTCGTCTGGATCCGTGCCTCACTCCACAGAATTCGTACGGACCAAATCCTTGAATTCGGATGGCGCTGGCTCCTTCCAGCATCAATTGTCAATCTCGCAGTCGCCATCTTGCTGCGACTAGAAGTCTGGAATAGCACAGCAGCCGGTGGCTGGCCAATTTGGGCAGCTCCCGTCCTCTTTGGAGCCTTCATCGTCGCATTCATCGTTCTTGCAATCGACGAGGACGAAGAAGCCCTCGAACTCAACCGGAGAATGTACCACACTCAGACTCTGGAAAAGGCTAGCCCTGGGACGCACAGGGAGTAATCAGGAGGTGAGCAAATGAACGATCGACAAGAATACAACACCGGCCACCCTCACGCGACCCCGAACTTCCGCAACCTGATTATCAGGCCAATGTGGATTACGATGAAGACGGCGCTTCGAACCGTCCCATTCCTCGGTCGCCTCGGTATTCTAAAGAACAATTATCACGGTAAACAAGTCAATCTGAAGGATGATTTCACACTCTCCCGAATCGGCGATAATCACCTCTCCGAGGGACACACGTATTCGGCTGACCGCGAGTCTACTGATCTGCTTCCCTTCCTTGAGCGCCCAGTGACTGTGATGTATCCTTACGAGCGCCTTGAAGACATGGAGCCCTGGCTCTTCGTACCTGGCAATTACAACGGTCGAATAGGTATCGTTTGGGAGACCTGTACCGCCTGCAAAGCCTGTGTTCGTGCCTGCCCCAACGACTGTCTTCACATGACTTCGGAGGTCCGTGTCAACGTTCTTGACACGGCTGAAGAAGGAGATGAATGGCACGGATATGGGTCCGAATTCGAAACCGGCGGATACGCTGCCAAGCCTCGTGAGGATTTCGAAGAGATCGAAG
>CAXGBP010000036.1:0-6976 GCA_964007685.1 uncultured Candidatus Poseidoniales archaeon
GTCAAATCGTCCCAAACGATCTAGCATAGACCAGACTAACCCACGGGCCCTGAGTGATTCGGCGACCTGCGCTGCCCTTATGGAGTTCACGCTAACCACCTCCACTGGTCTTGCCCTGAACGGTGAACCACACCTTCTTCCTCAGCGGAACCGACTACTTGTTCTGCAGTTGGCTCTGAGATACCCTCGGCCGCTAAATTGTCCCGAAGCCGGGCGAGGGTGAGGATTCCTTGGATATCGGTTGAATCACGGAGTATACGGTGAATCGTGTTGATGCCAGCACGTTCACGGGAAGCTTCTCGGCGCAGATTCTCCTTTTTCATCTTAGATTCGACTTCAGCGCGTATTTCAGTAGGAAGATTGGCTGTTGCGACGGCTTGGGCGAGTTGTGCGGAATCGGAGAAGACTGCTGTTGTGGTAATCTTATCTGACTCGCCACAACGACTGCATGAGGCTCTGGATCCTTGACGGACACCAAATGAATGGCCGCACTGGCATTTGAGCAACATCCAGTTCGACTCCATGCGACGGTGTTTGTATTCGCGGTTCAAGAGGTTGTCCGAAGAGTGAGCTTGGTCAAAGAGGGAGGTATGTTCTGTTGAGGAGGGCCATCCTAATTTGTTTGGTAGTAAGGCGGGAGGTGTGGTTCAGGCGCGTGTGGTCATTGGCTGGTTGGCCTTCGCAATGCTGATTGGGCTCTCGGCGAGGCGCCTGATTAGCGATGGTGCGCTGACTCTTGAGGTCTGGATCTACCTTCTGTTGATGCCTGCTGCTCTGGCATCGGCGATGACTCCGGACTCGTTTTGGAATCGATCTGGTGCTGAACCTGTTGAATTGGTCGAGGAAGAGGAAGAAGTCGACGTTGTAGGGACAAAAGATGCACCTGACCCAGTTGAGGACGGCTTCGATGTGCCGGTGCTCTGAGTCTCCTAGACTTGTTGACCCTAGCAACGGTGCACGGCCACGGCTTGAAGAGCGAATTTGTTCACTTCAAACGCAGAGTCTCGAGGTTCGCGGGCGCATAGGTCTGAACACGGAATTCGTCGCGAAGACCTTGGCGGAATGCATTGCAGGTCTTCGGGTCCCCGTGATGACAGATGATCTTGCGCGGAATTGGGTTTAGCGCCTTGACGTAATCCATGAGTTGGCGTCGATCGGAGTGGCCGCTGAAACCGTCAATAGTTACCACATTGCAAGAGATCGGTACCATGTGGGTCTTGCCTTTGTCCATCAATGGGACCTCGGCGTGTCCTTGTTGTAGGCGTCGGCCGAGTGTGCCTGAAGCTTGGTAGCCGACGAAACAGAGTGTGTTATTGGCCTCGGGAGCCCAGTGCTTGAAGTACTCGATTATGGGGCCGCCGGTCATCATCCCTGATGTTGCAAGAACGATGCATGGAGATGGGTCGTAGAGCAGTGATTCCCGTTGCTCTCGGCTCTCGACTTGGCGGAACCAACTCGAGTTGAACGGGTTATCTTCACCACCCCTCAGAACCTTTGAGCGAAGTTCGCGATTTAGGAAATCAGGATGGCTGGCATGAATTGCAGTGGCTTCAGATATCATCCCATCAAGCCAAACAGTGACTGGCTTAACTTCTCCAGAATTGAACAGCTGGTCGATGGCAATCATCACTTCCTGCGAGCGCCCCACTGCGAATACAGGACAGAAAATTTTGCCACCACGAGACAGTGCTAATTTGATTAAATCCTGCAATTCTTGAGTTGCATCCTGTCGATTTGGTTGGAAATCCTGAGCACCACCATAAGTCGATTCGATGACGAGAGTCTCAACCTTGGGGAAGCGAACGGTCGCTGCATCGAAGAGCCATGATCGCTCGTATTTGATATCGCCAGAGAATAGCAATCGGTGTTCAGAATTTCCTTCTCCAATTTGCATGTAAACACTCGAGGAGCCAAGGATATGTCCAGCGTTTTCGAGGGTGATTTTGACGTCGGGGGCGATGTCGGTTTTGTCACCCCAGCGAATATCGACAACGTGTTTGATACACTCTTGGATATCGGCTTTGGAATAAGGTGGATCTACGCCCTCAGCCTGAGCGACCTTGATGTAATCCAACTGCAACAAAGTCATCAAATCTCTCGTAGGAGGTGTGCAGTACACTGGTCCTCTGTAACCGTAGCGGAATAGAACCGGCAACATTGCGATATGATCGACGTGTGCGTGCGTGAGGACAATTGCATCGAGATTGTCGAGGGGAAGCAGTTCAGGGGCATTGAAAAAAGGCTGGACCTCGCTGCGGTTCATTGTTGGCTTTGCTCCACAATCAACCAAAACTCGGGACTCATTTGTCGTAACAAGATGCATGGCTCTCCCAACCTCGCGGTACGATCCCAAGGCGGTGAGTCGAGCCCAGGACTCGCCCGCACGCTTTGGACGGTAGATTCGAGTTCCGAACTTGCGCAGGAGTGATTTTCGCTCATCGGCGAGTTCCTTGCGATAGCGGCGGATATCGTGCTGGGTTCGACTCTCGAATGCTGGGGCGCGTTCAACCGAAATGAGCCAGCCGACTTCGTCCCTGAGATTCTTGATGTTGATTCCCTTTGGACCTACGGCGGCGGCGGGATCGTCACATTCTAGGGTGACCTCGGAGAGAGCGGGGTCAATCCAGACGTTGCGGACTTCAGCCTCTGGAGGAATAATTTCAGTGACTTTCTGGCGCACGATCTCCTCATCGGCAAGGATGTCAGGGTGCGGACGAATGATGACTCGGCGCTTGATATTCTTAGCAATCTTCACGGTCAAAGATTGACCTCCTGGGGCACTGAAAGCATCAGGCTGCTTGGTGATTATGGCTATCGAGCCCGCTTCGATATCGACCTCATAGTCAATATCTTCTGGTATCAATTTCGATACTCTCTGTTTCACTTCTGACAATGTCAATCTCATTCAAACCACCTCACAAGAGGAACTCCACCCTCGGCCTAAATTCCTCTTGAAAGAGGAGGTTCGGCGCGAAGCCGTGGAGTTCGATTACAGGTTAGAGAGCAAGGTAGCGACCTCACTCTCGGACAATAGCTGGAAGCCCTTGTCTTTGGTTATAACGGCCAAATCCATTCCGTTTCCGCTAGCAGCATCACGCTGCGCGGAAGCCAGAAGAGCCTTGGCGGCGACCTTGAGGGCTTGATTTTGAGTCATTCCGTGCTTATACTGGTCTTCAAGGACACCATACATGTACGGACTGCCCGACCCAGTGGCGCAGTAGTCGTCCGGAATCGAGCCACCAGCGGAATCGATGGAATAGACGCTAGGACCGTCTTCATCGGTTCCGACGATTAGGAGTTGGACGTAATGCGGGCGGCCAACTAGGATGTTTGCAGTAAGCGTGGCTGCTCCACGAACGGTCATCGGAGTGTTGCGCTTCAGCTCGTACAACCGCAATTCGGCTGCGAGTGTGCGAGATAGTGACTGAGCGTGTCCGACAAGCCCTGCAGTAGTCAACGCGACGTTCTCGGATATCTTGAACAACTTCTGAACGCTCTTGTTAGCGATGAAGTGCCCCATAGTCGCTCGATGATCGGCACCGACGACTACACCACCATCGAAGGTGATGCCTATGGTGCTGGTTCCAGTCTTGACGACGTTCGCTTCGGCATTCATGTGATCGACCGCACGGAGAGTTCCCTGCGAAGACAACTCGAATCCGGCCCCTTATCAATCCGACGGGGGGCTATGGAGCCAACCTTGCTAAATTCTACTTACTCTGCTGGGCTGGGTTTCTCCGAAACGCGTGAGACCCTTATGATTTGCATTCTGATACACAATGTGGACCGTATTGCTCAAAGAGCGCGGGACTCCGGATGTGAGCATGGCCAAGGAGTCGCGCCCCGAGCCGAAGTGGATTGAGATGCCGAGCCTGCCCGCGCAGGCATCGACAACAACCATCGAAGCCGGTCAGGACTATCACGACCTTGGAGAGTTGTACGCGGACGCTCCTGTAGCCAGGGGCGTTGGAGATGTGATAGTCCACCGTGCTGTGCTCGACGACATAACTGGTATTCCCGAAATTCTTGATTGGTTATCGGATGGAGACATCGTAATTCTCGAAATGAGTAGATTATTGACGGCCGAGACTGAATTAAAAATGGCCGTCGACAAGATTCAATCATTCGTCGAGGCAGATATGGCTGGAGAAGTCATCAGATTAGGACAATCAAGACTGCTGCTTCTGCCCTCCACCTTCGATATTTCCGAGGGCGAGTCATTCGCTTACTGAGGTGAGGGATTGGAGAGTAAAATAGAGCAGCCCTGCCCAATATGCCACAGTCAAGCAGGGCTGACGCTTACCGTTCACACATCGGAAATCGCCTATTTCGGTGAGCATACCGAGATGACCTTGGTGTGCGATGAATGCGGCTGGAGGCACACCGATTTCATACCATCTGAAGGTAAGAAACCTAGTGTTTGGTCACTGACTGTGAATTCATCTGAGCAGATGTCAACGCGCGTGGTTCGTTCCTCATCTTGTACGGTGCGCGTTGTAGAATTGGGGCTCGAGGTAGAGCCAGGAGACAATGCGACTGGTTACATCTCTAATGTAGAAGGTGTGTTGAAGAGATTTGAAGATGCAATTGGGATTATTCTGAGGTCAGCGATGATTGAGGGCGAAGAGGGCATCGGACAGGTTGAGGCTTGCCAAGAATTGATTGGGCGTCTATCTCGCGTGCGCGAAGGAGAAGAAAGTGTCGAATTACTATTGCTCGACCCGATGGGGCATTCACAAATTCTCTCAGATCAGGCAAAATCTACCGAACTTTCAACAGAAGAAATCGCAGTTCTTGCGACAGGTCCGCAAATCCCTGTATTCGATGCGAGCGATTTGCAAGAATGAGCCGAGCTTTGGGTGGCGAAGTTTACAGAGCATCTGCTGCAAGGAATTCGTCCAAACGGCCTTCCCACATATCGCGCTTCTCGGCCAAATCGGTCAGCCATTCGCTCGCCCTATCAATGCAAATCTGCTTGATTTCGCCCGCGAGCATGCGCCCTGATTCGTATTCGCGAGCAATACGAGCAAGTTCCGAGTCATCTGGCTCGAAGAAGAATTGCAGATATTGGAAAGCCACATCTTTCGAGCAATCTCCTCCGAGGCGGCGGTGCTCTTCGACAGTTGGCTGACCGCCGCTGAAAGCTCGCTTGACCTTCTTCGACATCTCTTCGATGCTATCGTCCATGAAAATCGTCGTCTGCGGCTTAGAAGAAGACATTTTGTCACCAGTCATACCGACCGCAAAGCGATGGTAAGTCGAGCAAGGGGGCATGAGACCCATTCCACCCATTTCTCGCTCAAGCGCAAGCACACACATCCGGACCTGCCCCGCATCGCTGAGATTGGCTCCTGGAATATCGAGGGTTCCGTGTTTGGGATTGGCGACGAAATCCGCGTAACCCATCGGAGCGAGGCTGTCCTTCAATCGCTGGAATATCGCCTCTCTCGTGGCACGATCAACCCGTCCAGTCGGCGCCACCCCGAATAATTCTGCATTATCCGTCTGAACCGAGAGTGCCACAGTCAATCCACCAGCTTTGCGAGGTTTGACGTTAAACCAATGGGTTTTGCCAGCAATTCCACGAGTAAGCCGAAGATGAGGATCCTGATCTACTCCCACTGGGACAATGATTGGACGCAAACCCCCATATTCCTCGAGTTGAGGATGAATGATATCGCCCGCCTGAACAAGGGGGGCCTGAACGTGAGCTAGGTTCGTATCGCCACGGAATCCGTAAATCGCCTCGAATTCGGAGAGATTAGTACGTCGGCCAAGGGTGAATGCAAGCCTCTGAACCGCAGGCCGGCCACTCTGAAAGTAGACGTTGGTATTCGATGGATCAAGACCGAGCGCGGCGTAATTGTGGACATATTCGTTAATAGCATTCTCGCGACCTTCAGCGAGGCTCGTCCCCCTTGTAGCAAGGGCCTCGAGGTCAGCCACAGTTACGGTGATATCCGCACCCTGTTGCTGGAACCAACGGACTTGGTCGATTACCATAGAGTGTCCAAGGTGCATCCGTCCGCTCGGCATCAATCCAGTCAATACTCCGAATGGATCTGAACGCTCGATGCATCCTAGCACGACATCTAGGTCACGATGAGCGAATACAATCCCCCTTCGATGTAACATCCCAGGGTTTGGAATTCTCGATACATCGACGCTCTCTAGCCCAAATTGGTCACGGATCCGAGCATAGTCTGTAGACTGCTCAGACGACCAAGGATCGATGCGTTCGCCGTCGGCCACACCCCGACGCGAATCCTCTCCTCAATCAACTAATCGCCGTAAAATTGCGCGACGGGGCTGACTGGAACCTATCAATAACTCAGCGGGACTTGTCATGCCATGGCGGTAGTGCATTGCCTCGGCACGGGCTTGGTTGGAGCTTGGGTGGTCAAGAGGTTGGCTGCGGCCGGACACGAAGTCCATGCCTACGACCTCCATCCACACAGCGTCCTCGGCGTCGATGGAGTTACTGCCCACCCCTGTGATCTCTTCGATGATATGACGCCTTTCGAGCAAAATGTGCCCGTCGACATGGTGGTCAATATGCTACCTGGTTCTATCGGCCATGCTGCGACCACAATTCTCGCTGAATCGTCATTTCGTATTGTCGACCTAAGTTTCAGTGCTCACACCCCAGACCGAGACGATGAGAAAGCGCGTGATTACGGCGCGACAATTCTCTGGGATGTTGGTATCGCACCCGGCCTTTCAAATATGTTATTGTCAATCGCCGACCGACAAATAGGACCTCTACAAAAAGCCGAAGTCTGGGTCGGCGGAAACCCTACCGGGCCCTTCGGTGAATGGTCCTACATGGCACCCTTCTCACCCATCGATGTGATCGCCGAATACACACGGCCAGCTAGGGTTGTCCGCAATGGAGAGGAAGTTGTTCTTCCGGCATTGAGTCTGCGGCACATGGTAGACACAGGCGAACATGGTGAGATGGAGGCATTTCTGACCG
>CAXGBP010000037.1:0-6851 GCA_964007685.1 uncultured Candidatus Poseidoniales archaeon
TGTACGCGAGCAATCGCCCGCCGACACGCTCCTTCTTCGCATCGTGGTGGTTCATCACACCTTGATTGGTTGTCAGGATCAGAAGACCGAAGTCCTGAGCCGGCAAGTAGCGCGACTCCCACTTATCGTAATCTGTCCTCTTGACCGAGTGTCGTGGCTTGATGACTCCACAGCGGTTGATCGCTCCGATCAACTCGATACGGAATCCACCTCCACGGCCGTCCTCGATCTGTTGGAATTCTCCTACATATCCGGACTTCTGCATGATAGAGAGCATGCTGCCCAGCAACTTGCTGGCAGGGCTCAATGTCACTTCGTAATGTCCGGCTTGCTCCGCGTTGAAAATGCGGACGAAAGCGTCACTCAATGGGTCGAATTGCATCCTTCATCACCTCACGCATATTTCTTGAATCCGATTTCGGGGGCCACATCTCGGAAGCACTGACGGCACAATCGCAGGCCATGTCGTCGAATCATACCGCGCTTGCGTCCGCAGCGTCGGCATCCGTTTGTTCGGCCAATAGTTTCTCCATGATCTCGTGCCATGCTTCACTCCTCCACAATGGTCATCCCGAAGTGTTCCTTGAACCACTCTCTGGACTCGTCCCTGCCCACTCGGTGAGGCACCCCTACCTTTGCCGCGCGGCGGCGGCGGCGGGATACCCTGTGTCCTGGGCGCTCGAGTACGATGTTGATGTCCATGCCGAAGATGCCGATGTCAGGGTCATACTTCTGCTCGGGGAAGTCTGTGTAGTCCGCAATTCCGAACGATAGGTTACCCGACTGGTCGAAGTTATAGGCGGGCAGAGTGTTCTCACGAACCCAAAATGCGTCCTTGAGGAAGGACTCAATGGTAGTTGAATCACGGATTGTAACCTTACAACCGATTGGAGCGCCCTCGCGGGTGCCGAGATCACGGTTGGTGCTCTTGGAAATGGTGCGAACCGGCTTCAGTCCGGTGAGCAACTCGAGCACACGCTCGGCGAGCTGGAGGCGAGCACCAGCCTCGCCAACACCGATGTTGACGGTGACCTTAGTGATGCGAGGAGAGAGCATAGGATTGACTGATTCGCTCAAGCCTTCACCTCCAGTGGTAGATCCTTGTCGGCTCCAATGACGAAGACGTAGTCGGCGATTGTGCCAAAGTCATCGAACTGGACCTCATTAGCCTTCGAGGAACGCTTGACGTCCCTTGAGACGACCTTCGCGGTAGTGCCGATGTGGCTTCCACCGATGAGGTAAGCCTGTACTCCCTCGCCGAAGGCGTGGTGGCCGGTGACCTCTTGGTCGGGCAGTGAGATTACGAGAGAATCGCCGGAATTGTACAGATTGGAGTCGTCAATGGTGAAATTGCGCCCATCGTGTAGGTGAATCTGAGTTTTACCGCCGCGTAGGGTTGTCTTACCCATGACGCGGCACAACTTGGTTGTAGCCTGCTTAGCGGAAATCTTGCGGTAGCGGAGCTTACCGTTCTGGTCGAGGATACAGCGGAAGTTGTTCTCGCCAATGGTGAGGACATCCATTAGGCCGACACCACGGCCGACATCGGTCTCGATGCGCCCATCGACTAGCACCTGGCGGGTTGCTGTCATGCGCCTTGCTTCTCTCTGAGAGTGTGCGAGGTCAAGGACATCGCGTATAATCAGTCCGAGCGGCATGCACATCTCATCGGAGTGGCCGCCGGGGTTAGGCTTCTGGACCCAGATATCGGTCTTACGAGTTAGTGGCCAGCTTCGTGGCATTGTCAGTCTCTTCATGTGGCTGTTGCTCATTGTTCTGCACCTCCGTTGGAACGTTCCATGATGCGCTTGATGCGCAGTGGGTCGCCATCGTAGAGCTTGGTGACGATGAGATTAGAGGGATGGATTGGAAGAGCTTCCTCCTTTCCGTCGGCGGTCGTCGTAGTGACGCCCTCGACTAGGATGAATCCGCTCTTTGTGTCGACTCCGACGACGTTTGACTTGATGCCGGAGCGTCCGCGTGACTGCCCCAAACGCTTGCCGCGCGAGTCAGCCTTGACGCTGTTAGGGAATCCGAAGTCGCCGCGAAGGACTTCGACCTCGTCTCCGACCCTGACGGTGACCGAACGAATCGATGTCAAGTCGGGGTCATCTGTGATTAGGCGTGCGCGAATGCGCTTCCTACGTACGTGAATCGGTGCGTCGGTCTGAGCCTGACGCTGCTTTCCTGCTTTCTTGCTAACCATCTTTCACACCTCACACAATCTGCTTCGCCGTTGCGGCGATACGCGGCCAACGCTCAGCCGCCTCGCGGCAAACCGGCCCCTTGATGTCGGACCCCTTCACGTCACCACGCTCGTTGGTAATGACGCAGGCGTTGTCCTCGAATTGAACCCAGGTTCCATCGACGCGACGGAACGGGCGCCTCTGGCGCACGATAACCGCATTGAAGATCTGACGGCGGGTCTCAGGAGTCCCGCGGCGAACTGTGACGCGAATCATATCGCCAACGCCACCAGCTGGGTATCGGCGAGCTACGCCGCCCTTCTTGAGGACGGTAATCAGCTGCACGACCTTAGCGCCAGTATTGTCGACGCAGTCCATCCTCGCCATGCTGGGTAGGCCAGCAGTCGAACGACCAGCGACTCCCCTCATTCTTCAGCCCCCTTTTCGATGACGCAGAACTTGACCGTCTTGGAGAGTGGTCGGCATTCCATGATGCGGACATTGTCTCCGCTGGCAACCTCACCAATGCACGAAGGCAGGTGCGCTGCATAGCGGCGGGTGCGCTTCTCATAGCGCTCGTACTTCTTCATGTAGCGAGTGACCTCGCGCTGTACGATGATTGAATTGCTCATTCCAATCGAGGACACAGTGCCCTCGATAATCTGTCCTCTTAGCCTCAGGCTACCATAGAATGGGCAGTTCTCGTCTCCATCCCAATCTGCCTCAGGCGAGCGGACGTCTACTCCGATATCTTTCATTTCAGTTCCTCCTGTATCTTCGGTTGATGCGATCCTCGGGTCGTTGGGTGACAGCTGAGCCGTCGATGACTACCTCTCCCGAATCGATGGTGAATGTGATGACGTCCTTGGGCAGTGTTACCTCGCCCGAGGTTGTGCGGACGCGCAGAGTCCTACGGGTTTCCTCGACGACCATTCCAGTGACTCCGACCAAAGTCGGATCGTGGCTCTCTACGACACTGATGTCGCGAGCGAGCCAAGGTGCGTGGTAGATACTCATTCAGCGCACCTCCACTTGGTATCCGTTCTGTTGTAGGACCTTGGCGACACGCTTCTTGTGGTCACCTTGGAGTTCGATGGTGCGTCCCTTGACGGTGCCGCCACTAGCGCAAGCGCCCTTGAGCAGCTTCGCGAGCTTGCCGATGTCGATTGCGGAATCATCGATTCCCTCTACCATCGTTACCATTTTTCCATACCTCCTTCTAACAGTTGAAATGATTGCTTTCTGTTGTTCCTTAGCTATTTCTTGGCAAATGCACAATTCGTCCGGTAGACCACACAGATTACAGATGCCAGCCATTCAAGTCTACTCCTTATTTTCCTCGGCCATCTTGGTTAGAAGACGAGCGATGCTTCTTCGCGTTTGCTTGTAGGCGCCTGCGTTGGAAGAGGATCCTCCGAGAGCTTGTTGAGCTCGGAGTTGGAGGAGTTCCTCCTTGAGTTCTAATAGACGGCGCTCGCGCTGCTCAGCAGTCATCTGGTCTAGATCTCTTGACTTAATGTGAGCCATAATCACTCACCCCCCTCTGATTCTTCGCTTGATTCGTCAGCGGCCTCTTCTACAGAATCCGATGGCTCCTCAACAGTTTCTTCGGATACTTCCTCCGCAGCCTCTGCTTCCATCTCAGCAATCTTCTCGACCACGCTGTCGACGACCTCTTCGGTGTCGGCTACTGCGGTCTCGTCAACTACAGGAGTCTCTTCGACATCATCTGGAATCTCGAGCATCGAGACTTCCTCGATTGGTCCGAGGCCGGACTCTTCGCGAGGGATGATGTCGATTTCGTGTGGTAGACGCACGCCAGGTCGCATGATTCGGACCGTGCAACCGATTGTACCGAGCTTCTTGACTGCGGTCGCGAAGCCTCCGTCCATGAATTCGAGTGCGGTCTCACCACAGAACTTGATGTGACCCTTCTGGAACTTCTGGACTCGGTGGCGAGCACCGGAAATCTTCCCTGAGAGTATGATTAGGCAGCCGCGAGCACCCGCGTCCATGATGTTCTGCGAGGTGCTGTGGCCAGCACGGCGGAAGAACCAACCGCGCTCAAGAGATGATGCCAGACGGCTGGCCATGACCTGAGCGTTCAGGCGAGGCTCTTCGATTTCGTTGACTTCGAGACGAGGCTTATCGAGATGGAAGTCGTTCTGCAGACGGCGCTGCAATTCGTGGATAATTTTCCCGCGGCGGCCGATGACACGACCGACTTGCTCAGCATGCAAGGTGACCTTGGTCCCCTCAGGAGTTCGGTTGAACTCAAGGCCGCCGAATCCAGCTCGCTCAGTCTCCTTCAGTAGGTACTCGCGCACGAGCTGGCGCTCGATATTGCGGTTGATGATATTATGAATGGTGTTTGTCTTGTTCATCATAATCACCTCAGAATTCGTCCTCTTCCTCTTCATCGCCAAAGTGCTCGAGGAAGATCTCGAGGTTCACTTGGTAGTGGTTCTTCGGCGTTGCGCGACCCTGTGCACGTGGCCTCCAACCGCTGTGAACTTGACCGCGGTGGGACGCGCAGTGAGTGATTATCATGTCCTCAGCGTCGATGGTATCGTAGCGCTGGCGAGCATTCTCCATCGCGCTGTTGATCAACTTGATGAACTCGAAAGAGGCCTTGTATGGATAGCGACCAGGTCCCATCTTGCCCTTTCGGTGACCAGCCATGGTGTTTCCACCCTTGCCCTTTCGGGAGCGACGAGTGTAAGGAATTGCTTCCTTCTTTTCCATGACCTTCTCGAGGTACTCGATTGCGTCCATTGCATTCATTCCGCGAATGAACTTGGCAATTTGGTAACAGTGCTTGTGGTGCATGTCCACATTTACTGCGCGAGCCGTAGCGAGGTTCGAACCCTCAAGTAGCTGGGTGTATCCGGATTGTGGTTTACCTGAATTTCTACTCATCATCTCACCTCACTTCAATGCCACGTGCTTACTCGACCGGGTAGCACCCACACCAGGACCGGTGTGCGTAACTGAGCGGCGGGTTGGAGCAAATTCTCCTAGTGCGTGTCCAATCATCTCTGGAATCACTTCGATCTTGACGAAGTCACGGCCGTTGTGGACTCCAATTGTAGTGCCGACCATTTCTGGTAGGATGTACATACTGCGGCAATGGGTCTTGACCATCTTTGAGCCGCCGTTCGCGCGAACCTTCTCAAGGAACTTCTCAGATTCCTCAGACAATCCGCGGGATAGAGATCTCTTCGCGCGCGAAGGCATGAGAGTAGCGATGCATGGAGCATCGGGTTGGTCCTCTGGAGGATAGAGTGGAAGAGCAGTTAGCTCCTCCATCGTCATACCGCGCCAAAGGAACTGCTTCTTGCGGCGCTCAGCGATTGTCGAGCGACGCTTACGAGCCTGACGGCGAGCGAGCTTTGGCGAGCGGAACATCTTCTTTGACTTACGTGCCATAACTCACACCTCACTGCTCCCTCGTCCTTCCGCGCCCAGTTCGGCGCGGAGCGATGTTTCCGACCTTCTGACCCGGAGGTGCATTGCGACTCACCGAGTTCGGTCCGTGGACCGCCTGGTGGTTTCCACCACCGTGGGGGTGATCGACAGGGTTCATCGCGACACCGCTGACGGTTGGGTAGAGCTTTCCTCGCGCCTTAGCGCGGTAGTGTGCCGCACCGGCCTTCATCAGAGGCTTCTCGGTGCGGCCGTGGCCGCCAAGCACACCGATAGTGGCTCGGCAAGTTGCTGGTAGATCCTTCAATGACCCACTTGGCAGGCGGACCCGGACCCTCTCACCCATGCGGGTCTCAAGAGTCGCGGAGTTGCCGCCGGAGCGGGCAAACTTTCCGCCATCGCCAGGGCGTGACTCTACATTGCAGATTGGAGTTCCTTCAGGAATCTCCGAGAGTTTCGTAACATTACCCGGTCGCAGGCTGACGTTGTCACCAAAGGCCAATTCTTGGCCGATGGAGATTCCCTCAGGTGCGGCGATGTGAGCGGTTGTGCCGTCTTCGAATTTCACGCGCGCGAGGGGAGCGGTATGAGCCGCACTATGCACGAGGTCGGTGACCTCGCCCATCTTCTCGCTAACACGCGGAAGGCGGTTAGCTGCTGGGAATCGGTGGCTCGAGACCTTGTTCTTTGGACTCGATCCGCGGCGTTGTGAACGTGTTCGCTTACCCATGATATCACCTCATCAGAACGCTCCGAGCTTGAGCGCTGCATCCTCCGCATCGTAGCCGACGGCAAGCCGCACTGAAGCGTGCTTGCCGGTGATTGTGATCTTCGTGTTGACTTTGGCGACCTGAACGTCGAGGAGTTCCTCGACAGCCGCCTTAATCTGAGCCTTTGTCGCCTCACGGCGAACGATGAACTCGATCCTGTTGTTGTTCTCACGGTAACTACCGTCTTCGTTCGAGACACGGCGAGCCTCGAGAGTCTTCTCAGTGATCCAAGGCATCTGAATGATACTGTACGGGTCAATCATGGGAATCACTCCAGTGCTCCTATCGCCGCCTTAGTCCAGACGGTAAGTCTTCCAGCGTCGCCGCCGGGTGCGAGATCTTCTGCAGAGAGGTCCTTGGCAGCGACAACGTCGACGCCAGGTATGTTGCGAGCAGCCTTCGCGAGACCATCAGTCTGAGCGACCACTAGAAGGATACTCTTCGGAGTACGATACTTACGGCCACGCAT
>CAXGBP010000038.1:0-6818 GCA_964007685.1 uncultured Candidatus Poseidoniales archaeon
TGGGCGGGTCGTCTAGAGGGTTATCTATGAGCATCGCAGTACTACTCAAACAGGTTCCAGACACGACCGCGAAGATCTCAGTATCTGCTGGTCGTGTCGACGAGAGTGCAGTATCAAAATGGTCGATGAGCCCTTACGATGAGTACGCTCTCGAGTCTGCTCTTCAATTGAAGGAGAACGGCGGGGGCGATATTGTCGTGATTACCGCCGGACCGGCTCGTTGCGAGAAGCTGCTTCGTGATGCAGCGGCCGTTGGAGCCGATACATTGGTTCACATCTCGGCTGAGAACATCAACGATCTCGACTCAACTCAGGTCCAGAAGTTGCTGGCCGCAGCCGTCGAGAAGATTGGTTCTTCAGTCGTCTTCTGCGGCAAGCAGGCTGCGGATACCAACGCCGGTTCCACCGGGCCCGGCGTTGCTGAACTCATTGGGGCATCATGCGTCACCCTCGTCTCCGAGGTTGCAGCCGACGGCGCTGACTACTCAGCCACTCGCCCAAGCGCCGCTGGCCAAGAGAAGGTCGGCGTCTCAGCCCCATGCGTCTTTGCTTTCGACAAGGGCATCACTGAGATGCGCCGACCGAATGTTCGTGGCATAATGATGGCCAAGAAAAAACCGATTGAGACTTGGTCGGCCGCTGATCTCGGCGTCGATCTCGGCGCGGCCGCAGTTACAATTGATACACATTCCCCACCCGCAGAAAAGCCCCAGGGCCAGAAGTTCGAGGGCGCCGATTCGGTGTCGACGGTTGTCGGAAAGTTGCGCGATGAGGCAAACGTGATTTGAGGAGGCGTTGGAATGGAATACACAGTCATAGCAGAGTCATCCGGAGATTCCCTCCACCCAATCACAGCTCAACTCGTTGGTGCCGCAAGTGCTCTCGGTTCCTCTCCTACCGTCGTCGTTCCTGGCGGGGTTGGAGCGGATGAGGCAGCCAGCATCGCTGGCGTATCGAAGGTCGTCTCGGTTGTAGGCGATTGCTTCGTGACCTTCGACGGTGGCGCTTGGGCCACCGCGATTGCGTCGCAGTGCTCAGGCGTTGTGCTTGCTGGTGCGACGCCAATTGGGCGCGAAGTCGCTTCGCGAGTTGCTGCTAAGCGCGGCGTGCCTATTGTTCAGGATGCCACTGGCTTGGCCGCTGGCATTACCATCACCCGACCGATTTACTCTGGTAAGGCGGTCGAGACTTCGACGGTTACTGGTGAATGCGTGATTACACTGCGCGCCAACGCCTTCGAGGCGGCTGGCGCTGGTGGCAGCGCGGCTGTCAACGTGGTTGACCAGAGCGCTGATGTTGGAATCGCTGTCAAAGAAGCCATCGCAAAGGCAAGTGAAAGGCTCGATGTTAGCGAGGCTGACATCATCATCTCAGGTGGCCGTGGAATTGGTCAGAAAGAGAACTTCGCTCACCTCGAAGAGGTTGCTGATATGATTGGTGCCGCTGTCGGCGCTAGCCGAGCGGTCGTCGATGAATGGGGCATGCCTCACTCGATGCAAGTCGGACAGACCGGCAAGACGGTGACTCCTTCCCTCTACATCGCTGTGGGTATTTCTGGCGCGATTCAGCACCTTGCTGGAATGCGCTCGTCGAAGTATATCGTAGCGATCAACAAAGATCCTGACGCACCTATCTTCGGTGTGGCCGACTATGGCATCGTTGCGACTTGGGAAGAGGCGGTTCCTGCCCTCAAGGCCGCTCTTGCTGCTCTCTGAGTGCTCAACCGCTACTGAATGCGAACGGTGACCATCGCTGTGGTCGCTGCTCCTTTGTCGTCTGTCACGGTCAATTCGAATGGATGAGTGCCCGCGCGAAGGCGAACACGGACTTGGACTTGGTTTCCGATGACCTTGCCATTGGCGTCTTGCCACGCGTAATTCACGATGTGGCCATCAGGGTCGTAGGAACGGGAACCATCGAGAAGGATTGTTGCTGTGCCGTCTGATTCAGCGGGGGTGGTTTTGTCTTCGCCCGCGTCTGCGATTGGTGGCAAATTGATGGCGCGGGCGGATGCTGAGAGGTCGGCGAGCAGGTCTGATTCCGAGACGATTGGGTCGCTCGTCGAAATTTCCATTTCTTCGGCCAGCGCGTCTATCAGGTCGCTGGCATCGCTGGCCGATTCCGGCGGTGCGTCCGCGATTGCAATCTCACCTTCGCTGAGACCGCCGGCGAATTCAGTCGAACCCTGTGGAGTGAATTCGTATTCGAATGAAGCATCTTCGGGAATTCGAGGCTCGGCATCAGGGTCTAGCAGAACTATCGAGGCTGGGTTCTGACCAGCCGGAGCCTCGCCTATGACCGCGATTAGACCCGCGCCTACATCGAGAATCGCAGTCACCAGTCCTTCGTGTTCGTAGGACCAAACGGTGGAGCCATCGAAGGCTATGCGTTTGGTGTGGAACCAAGTTCCGATGATTAGATCATCACCCCACTCGATGATTGTCGAAATTGGATTATCGAATCGGGCGATTTCCTCTAACTCAGCGCCAACAATTCCGTGTATCACCGCTCCGTTCTGGCAACCGACGATAGCACCCGATTCAGTGGCGAGTAAACTTGTAGCACGCGCGGGCAACTCACTCATGTGAATCAGCCCGCGCTCGTGATCCCAGCATTCCATACGGTTCTCTGGCCGATCGTCGAGAGTCATACCCATCGAATCTCGACAGGCGAGCAGCACCCCATCTGGACGGAAGACAAGGTGAGATATTGTCTCGATATCGTCAGCATCGGCCGGTGATTCGTGAAGTACCTCTGCCAAAGCATCGGAGAGAATCAGAGTTCCATTCGTAAGACCTACTGCATTTGTCTCTCCATCGACTGAGCCAGCCAATCTTTGCACCTCTCCATACGATTTGCGACCGGAAACCTCGCCTTCAGAGTCGATGCGGGTAACTCCTCCAGCGGCGTCGGCCGCCATCACATCCCCTCCACTCGCCGCGAGGATTTCGCAACCAGCAGCAATCTCGACCACCCACAGAGGCTCGCCGTGAAAGGCTGTAACACCGGTGAGTTCTGATGCCGCGATAACCCCCTCACCAGAGGCGGTCAAGCCAACGATAGATGACTCAATAATCGCGCTGTCCAGCAGCGCGTCGGCCTCGTGAATCCGTAGAACACCCGAGGCCGTTCCCACCGCAAAACGACCGATCCCAAGAGCGCAGCAAGCGGTCACAGCTTCGTCCATCGGAATGAGAGAAACGCTCTCGATGGTCGGCAAGCGCTCGTCCATCATGCACCCAACCCAACTCGTGCGGTTTTCACCCTGTCGCGTGAATGAGCCCGGTGTGACTGGAAATTTTGGGTGAACAACTCAAGCCTTAGCCGAATCCTTCCGTTTGGCCTCAATAGAGTCAAGATAGGCCTTATCGATCTGCCCAGAGACATATCGGCCATCGAAGCAAGAGCAATCGAAATTCGCGAGGCGTGTATCACCAGCACCCAGACACGCCTCGACCAAATCATCCAGTTTCTGATAGATTAACCAATCAGCGCCAATCGCCTCACACACACCCTCAGTCGTGCGATTGTGCGCCACATATTCGTGCTTTGCAGGCATGTCGATGCCGTACACATTGGGGTGCACTACAGGAGGTGCGGCAGAGGCGAAGTAGACCTTTTTGGCGCCGGCGTCACGAGCCATTTCGACGATGCGGCGGGAGGTGTTTCCGCGGATTATGCTATCATCGACAATGAGGACATTTCGGCCCTCAAATTCGTGGTAAATCGTGTTGAGTTTCTTGCGAACTGAGTCCTTTCTCAGCGCTTGCCCAGGCATGATGAACGTGCGTCCAATGTAGCGATTCTTGACAAAACCCTCTCGATAAGCCACACCGAGCTCACTGGCCAATTCCAAAGCCGCTATTCTTCCACTGTCCGGTACAGGGATGACGCAATCAATCTCATGATCGGGGTACTCGAGAGCGATTCTTTCAGCAAGTTTTGCACCCATCGCTAATCGCGCTCCATGAACCGAAACGCCGTCTAGGCGCGAGTCGGGGCGGGCGAAATAGACGAACTCGAAGATGCAAGGCGTGTGTGTGGGGTCTTCGGTGCAGATACGCGACGAGCGCGTTCCATCCATTCTGACTATGATTGCTTCTCCGGGTGCAACGTCGCGCTCGATTTCGAATCCAAGCGCTTTCATCGCGACGGATTCGGATGCAACTAGAGTCTCGGTGAATCCGTCGACCTCACAACTTCCGACGCATAGTGGTCGAATACCGTGTGGGTCACGGAATGCGACCATGCCCCACCCGGTGATCATTGCTACGACTGAGTAGGAGCCCTCGACGGCTGAATTGATTGCGCTGATGGCGTGGAAGACGTCTTCCTCGCCGAGAGCATCGAGGCCCCCTCGGCGGCCGTTGATAGCGCGTTGAATCTCAGCCGCGAAGAGATTGAGCAGGGCTTCTGAGTCCGAACTTGTATTGATGCGGCGGTGGTCGCGCTCGAGGAGAGTATGGATTATGTGTTCGGGGTTAGTTAGATTGCCATTGTGAGCTAGACTAACCCCAAATGGAGAGTTGGTGTAGAATGGTTGGGCTTCGGCCGCTGAGGATGAACCAGCAGTTGGATATCGGGTGTGACCAAGCCCCATCGAGCCTTCCAAGGCTTTCAGGTGGCGAAGGCGGAAAACATCTCGAACGAGTCCGTTAGCACGGCGGTGTGAAATGTTGTTATCGTCACTGGTTACGATACCCGCCGCGTCCTGTCCACGATGCTGCAAAACAAGCAATCCATCGTAGAGAGTTTTGCCGACCTGCGAGTCGGGACGCCCGACTAGACCGATGATGCCGCACATCGGGAATCGTTTCTCCCTGACCAATTCGGGACTTAGCCATTTCCAGCATAGTCTGACGCCGATTCAGGCGCAGAACTCACTTCTTCGGCTCGGCCATCGAGCGGTTGCGCTTGCTCCAGCGGTACTTGCGCAGGCGAGCGGTCTCGCCGTAGCCACAGGAGGAGCAAGTGCGCTTCTGTTTGTGGTAGGAATGTCGGCCGCAGCGTCGGCAACGCATGTGCGTGGGCTTCTGCTTCTTGCCCATGCTTGGAGTACCCTTGGACATGATGACCACCTTTTAGGACAGCGCGGCGACCGACCGGCGTGTTATGAGCGTTACCCACGCTGATGCCGCGAGCATGCGAGGGGAATGAAGGACTGAGAGCGCGAAATCAATTCTCGACCATGTCCATCAAAGGATCCTCGGAAGGCTTCCAGAATGTGACTCTGAGCATCTGAAAAGTGACCAAAGCAAGAACTAGAGGCAGCCATAGAACAAGCACTCCGGCCTCGACAAAAATGACGAAGAAGACCCACTCGAAGATCTCCCCTAAGGAAGATACTCCATCCCCCATGTATGAGAGGGCGACCATCGGACCAAGAGATAGTGTCAGAGAGACCGTAAGAGGGATGATTGGTCGGTGATGGGGGTTCCAAGTGACAATGAGGTGCACAGCGAAGCAATAGCAGATGAACATAATTCCTAACAGTATCATGACGACGATTGCTTCAGGAGCGGATAGCAAATCTACGGAGTGGAACATCACTCACCACCTCCAAGATTACGGCGAATCATCTCGGTGACGAGGCGTCGCTCACGCTCATCGAGAGGAGTGATCGGCGGGTCCTTTGGAGACCGCCTCTCGGTGAAACGAATCACATGGAAGAACAAGTAGACCGTCAATCCGATGCCTACCAAGGTCGCGACCATCATAGTGAGCACATCGAATCGCGTGTAGGCTTCGATAAACCAAGGGGACTGGGAAATCGACCACCAGGCTCCTCCGAGGATAATCCACCCGAGGGCAAGGAGAGGGGGCTTGCGCCCGCTGTAAACTCCCGAACCTTGGATAATTGTGTAACAACCGAGGAAGGCTCCTGCTATCGAGATTAGAGTCCACTGCAATATGTACAGGAAGCTCTCACGACCGTCGTCATTACAGAAACTGAGATGCGCGCAGCGATGGAAATCAGGCTCGAAGTACAGAGGTTGCTCGGGCAGCAATAACAACAGAATCAGTCCGAGCGCAGCAATCGGTCGGGCGAATTGACTGCGCTTGAATGCGGGGCCCATCCTCCACATCGAAAGGGCCCCAATCAGCAGAGTGAAGCCTACAATAGCCTGATTCACCCAGAAGACCATGAGTCGTGGCAGTGGAGGAGACTCTTTGATTTGACGACGCTCCCTGCACCCTGAAAAGAGTTGACAGCCCCTAAAGGGGGCTCGAGTCGGCTCGACACAATCATATACGGGTCATAGGTGGGCGCGTCGTCGCAAGACGTTGAGGTGCTCAGTCATGGTCAAGATGCCACGCAAAGTGATGCGCTATAGCCCATCAGCTGGTAAGCACACCATCCACGCTGTTGAGCGTGTCAAGAAGCGCCGCGCTTCTGAGCTCAAGTGGGGTCAGCGACGATTCCGTAAGGCGACAGCCGGTTACCGCGGATTCCCACGCCCGAAGCCTTCTGGCGAGAAGCCAACGAAGCGCGTCAACCTCCTCTACCGCTGCTCTGAGACTGGAAAGGCTCACCAGCCGGCCTCGCAACGCGCGAAGAAGTTCGAACTAATTGAGAAGTGATTGAGGGATTGTAATGGGTGAGGCTAATTTCCTACGAGTAAACTGCCGCGACTGCGGTCACGAAGCAATCATTTTCGAAAGGGCGTCAACCTCTATCTCCTGCTCGATCTGTGGAGCCACCTTGGCTCGCCCAGCAGGTGGAAAGGCCCAGCTTGTTGGAAGCACCATTGTAGACGTCCTCGAGTGAAGGGGACTGGAAGACGATGGCTAACGAGGACGAACCTTGGCCTGATGAA
>CAXGBP010000039.1:0-6699 GCA_964007685.1 uncultured Candidatus Poseidoniales archaeon
AGTCTCCTGTCAACAGTCAAGACTGGCCAACCTGATTCAACTGAAAGCTCAACCAACATATCGTCAGTATGCTTCATCCCTTCAATATCCGACATCTTCTCAGATCTCTGCTCTAGTAAATCGAGTAGTAGTCCGCCACGCGTCTCCGACAATTTCTGTAATTCAGCAGCCACTGAATCCAGAACCAATAATCTAGGGGCTCCAGCAACTGAAGCCATTGCAACGTCAAGATTCAATCTAGCATCGACCAATGCGACCCAGCCACAAGCGTCGATGAGGACGCTCGACATCACTTCACCCCGTGATGGTGCCATGACCAATTAGGCGCCAGCGCGTTCCGATACGGCGTGAGAGTGTGATGCGGCTACCAGCCAGAGCGCAGATAGGAAGACGCAGGCGCAGTGTCGTCTTCTTGCCTTTGATTGCGGTGACTTGACCGACGCTGGTCGCCGTTGCTGAATTGACCATGAGCATCTCGTTCGGCTGTAGCGGGCGGACCTTTTCAGGTGCGTCATTTCCACTCGCGACCATGTTCTCAAGCAGGTCGAGGTCGAGTTTGAATTCCTCCCAAATTGGAGGAAGTTCACCCTCGCGTGCCATAACTTGGCCAGACAAATCGTCAGCCTTCGTGGCCATCGGATCCATTGGTGTGGCGACTCCACAGAGTCCACCAGCGTGAATGGTCTTGAGGTCGAGCCCACCACCCTGAACCGACTCGATAACGGTCTTGATTGGTTCCCATCGAGTCTTGTTTCCTTCTTTGATTCGGCGACCGGGTGCGATGAGGATACTGTCGCCGACGGAGAATTCTCCCTTTACCACCGACCCACCGATGATTCCACCGCGCAGCTTCGCCGGTCTTGTACCTGGACGATTGATGTCGAAGGATCGAGCCACATACATCAGTGCCTTCTCCTTCTTACCGTGTTCTGGGGTAGGAATCGTCTCTTCAATCGCTTGAATCAAGATGTCCAGATTGACATCGTGATGAGCAGAGATTGGGATGATTGGTGCGTTCTCAGCGACGGTTCCTGAGATGAATTCCTTGATTTCGTTGTATGAATCGATGGCGCGCTCGCGGGACACAAGGTCGATCTTGTTCTGAACAACAACCACGTTCTCGATGCCCGCGATTTGCAGCGCAGCCAGATGCTCACGCGTCTGTGGCTGCGGACACTTCTCGGTTGCAGACACTAGAAGCAACGCGCCATCCATAATCGACGAGCCTGAAATCATCACAGCCATCAGCGTCTCGTGACCAGGCGCGTCGACGAAAGAGACGACTCGAAGCAATTCCTTCTCGTTGTCTTCTTTCCCATCAGGGCGCTTGCCCTTTGGATAGTAATCCCCTTTCTTAGTCTTGTAAAAGGCGGTGTCGGCATAGCCGAGTTTGATACTGATTCCTCTCTTCCTCTCTTCGGAGTGGGTATCTGTCCAGACTCCGGAGAGAGCCCGTGTGAGCGTTGTTTTGCCGTGGTCGACGTGACCGACCATACCAATGTTGACTTCAGGTTGATTAGGGAGTTGACTTGCCAGATTCATCAACTCCTGCCGTTTCACTCCTCTTCGTCAGAGGACTTCTTGGCAGCGGCCTCTTCCTCGAGGCCGAAGATCACTGGCAGGGTTCGCTTCCCTGCCTCGACGACCTTCAGATTGATCTGACGTGTATCCTGACTGATGACGTTGCCGCGCAGGTTGCGTCGTCGGCGGATTCCGTCGTACTTGTAGCGGTAGACTTGTGCGTTCTTCTTGACGTAGCGCTTGCCTTTGTAGCCGACTCCTGGTGAGACGAGGACCGACTTCACACCGGGTCCATCGAGGTCCGGACGCATTGCGCGACCGGTAACGTCGGAACCGCCAGTAATCTGAAGCTTGTAGCCAGAAAGTGATCCGTCACCCTCTCCCACAAACATGCCATCTACTGCGTCTCCGATGCTCTTGCCGAGGAAGTGATTGTAGTTCGAACCGGTGATATCTACCGAATATGAGCGACCGCCAGCGACGGGTCGAGTGTCGTTGATCACTGCCTTGAAGGCTTGTTCCTTGCGTGCCATGATATCACCTGAACGGGCGGGCGACGGGAGACCCCTATAAGAGCGGTTCGGAATCACCTACGGTGACAGTCAGCCCCGCAGCAATTCCCTTTCGATTCTGCTTTCGATGGCAGCGGGAGCTGTATTGTTCATCGTGATGTGCTGAGTACGCCCTCGCCCAACGTTGGTTTTCGCTGCTCTCGTCTCGATCAAACCCTCGGTCTCTAGGGACTTCAGGTGCTTCCAGAAGGTTGTGTAACTGCGAGCTTTGACATCGTGTTCCTCGCAGACGAGCAGGTAGAGTTTCTGTGCATCCCCGCTCGACACTTCCTCTGACTTCTTGAGGCGTCGGCAGATGCCGAGGAGAACCAGTTTCTGATGCAAAGAGAGATTGTCGACCGAACTCGGCTCCAGCGAAGACTTGCGCAGAGTGCTGGGCCGGACATCCTCCGGTAGGACCTCACCACGGCCGGCCAGCTCGGTGCGACGAATCGACGCTTCGAGCAGCTCGATAGCCATCCGAGCGTCGCCGGACTCGGCTGCGAAGCGGCCGATTTTAGCAAGAGTTTCGTCGGCGACGCTGCCTGTTCTGCAGGCAACTTCGGAGCGCTGTGTTGCGATTCCGGTCAGAGTGTTGGCATCGTAGGGTTGCATCTCGATGACATTCGATTGACCCAGTCGAGAGATGATGGCCGGCTCGAAGAGCTTGAGCAAGGTCGAGTTTTGGCTGACGAGGATCAGGGAGATTGAGCCTTGTTGTTCCCGAGCCTCGTCGATTCGCAGCAACTTGTAGATGATATCCGAAGAATCGCGATTGATGAGAACATCAACTTCATCGAGAATGAGCAGAAGATGACTCTCGTGCGTGTGGAGGTTACGGCGAATCGATTGGATGATTTCGCCCGAACTGAATCCTCTTTCGGGGTGTCGGGAATCGAGGCTGAGGGCGATCTGTTGCAGGACTTGGGAGCCGGTCGGATGATTGCGGCAGTTCACGTGAGTGATGACGATTCTTCGCCGACCGTCGAGATGGCGTTGGATGTCATCTGCGAAACGTTGGGTGAGGACGGTTTTGCCCGAGCCGACCGGGCCCACGACTACGGCTCGACAACTCGTGTCGTGATTCTCAATCTGCGCGAATATAGACGCCATGTCGTTGAGTTCATCGTCACGGCCGACCAAAACGGGAGGGATCCAGTCGTAAGACAGGGGCCCTTTGTCAAGCAGGACTTTGCCTGCTCCGATGCGGTCGAGGTATCTAGCCATTCAACCGAGTCGTGCTCTCACCGTTCTTAGAGATATTTGCTGCAGCGCGCGCGTATACACGCGCTTGTGATGCGCGCGTGTGAGGTGTCAACTCAAGGAATCTCATCGAATTGGTAGCCATTCTCCCACTGCTTAACGCCTAGGGACACCTCAAGTTCGAATGGCGTAATCAACGGCTTGGCATACTTCACCGCGTCATCAATCGCGATTCGCGGGCAAGCGGTATTGACGAAAGCGTCGACCGGGTAGAAATCGATGAGTTCCGGTCCGACATGGTCGAGAGCCAGAAGATATCCCTTCTTGCCGTGTTGTTCGAGAAGCCTCTTCATTCGAATCGCAAGATTGCGCCTCATTTGTCCCGGCTTCTCGCCAATCAAAATGCCGAATGACATTGCATCATCAACAGAGAAAATCAATCCCATACGCTGGCGCAGAATTCGCTCAATCCGCTCAAACGACATCTCGCTTGCCTCCCCGTTGTAAGGGTCGAGCAGCGCCAGCGGCTTACCGGTGTGCATCACCAAACCAATCGGATGGAAATCCCCTGAACCAAGGAAAATATAGTGTCCAATCGAAGGGTCATCGCCCGAGTAATTGCATCCCAGCACCTGCCCAGGAAAAGTCAGTCGAGCCCCTCCTACGGGAATCTCGACCTCGAATCCAGCATTCTCGAAGCGCTCTTTGTATTCGGGTAAAAGATGCAGGTGCTGAATCGAACCGACCAATCCCAACTTAGTTCCAGAAAGAGGTGCGACGCGGCCTACCGCGTCGACGAATCGCTCGCGCGCTTCGTCCTCGCTGAGATCGAACGGCGTTGAAGCCTCAGCGAGACGAGATTCTGCGATTGCCTTGTGGCGAGCGAGGATAGGAACAACGGGGTCAATTTCGGGGTCTCCATTGTAGGTTACTGGGATGAAATGAGTAGGCATTCCCGAATCGATATTCATTGCACTGTGACCCATGTGAGCCACCAATTCGACCCCCATCATCCGCATCTTATCGTGCACCAAATCACATGCCCCATAACACGGGTCAGCCGCTAGAACAACCTTCGCTTCGGAGTCTTCTTCGATGGAATCCATCATTTCGAGGGCCTGCATTTTCAGGCCCTCGGGAACTTGCAGAGCGATCAATCTGTGATCGTTCTCCTTGATGCGCTCAACGAGATCGTCGAGCTCGAAATCGTGGCGCTCCATGTCCATGTTGACCAACTCGCCGTCCGAGATTCGGTATTTGAGCGGTTGCTTCGGACCGAAGGGTCGATTAATCGATAATCTCGACCTTTCCGTCGATGATATCTATGCGCGCGAGCGAGCGGATTGGCCAATGCGGCTTCTCTCGATTCAGCCGCTCGCGACCGTCACCCTTCTCGATAGCGATGACGATGTCTTGGAGGATTACTCCCATGTCCTCGAGTTGCTGCAGAAGAGGCTCGAGGGTGCCTCCGGTAGAGATCACGTCATCGACGATGACGATGCGCTCACCGGGCTTGATATCGTTGATGTAAACGGTGGACTGTGAGTAACCGGTAGCGACGTCGACGCGAGTTTCTCCTTCCATTCCATACGAGCGCTTGCGAATCACAACGGTCGGCTTTCCAGTCGCGTCACCAACCGCAGCTAGCAGTGGTAGTCCCATCGCTTCGACGGTGACGAGTAGGTCAACTTGGGACCAGTCGACGCTCGACACGATGAGGTCTCGCGTCGCGCGTAATACATCCGGATCCATGCGTGGAATGCCATCCGAAATCGGGTGGATGAAGTAGGGATAATCACCCTTCCAAATAATCGGTGCTCCACGCAGTGATTCTTGGAGGATGCTGAGTGGATCGCCGGGTGCCATGCCCGAACCCTCTCAAATTAGGCCTACGGCCTTCAGCTGCTCGTGGCCCTTGACCACGTGGATTGTGACCGGGCTTGGGAACTTCATACCAGCCTTGCGCAGAGCATCGCGGGCAGCGGGGTAGAACTCTGGAGAGGTGTGGATGGAGACGACAACATCGTTTCTCTTGCAACGGGCAGCGGTGCCGACGTTCTTTCCGAAGGAAAGACGCATTCCCTGCGAGACACGGTCAGCACCAGCGCCGGTAGCCTGCTTATTCTCACGCAGAATGTTGTGAGGATACTTGTGGATGCGCAGGGCGTATCCCATCTCTCCGGCAACATCTCTGATAGATGAGTTGGAGACTTGACGAGCAGCCTCTAGAGCGGTGTGACGGATCTGAACCGCGTTGTTGACAGTGAGCTCGACTACTACGTCAAATTCACCCGCCTCGGCAGCCTTACGGTTGCCCATGTGGTAGCGTAGGATTCGATTGTTTGGAACTCCACCTGTGTATTCACGGCGGGTGTAAGCCTGGCCCTTGACCTGGCGATACATCTTTGCTGGCTTGCGTGCCATCTCGACTACCTCGGACTCGGCCGACCTGCCTGCTGTATATAATGCTGAGTGAAGCCCCTACGGGGCTCGTTCACACGTCTTGCAATGTCTCATGAGCGGAGCGAGCGGATAGCCTTCAACCGGTGCGCAAACGCTCGCTCTCTCTTTGCACCAATCTTACTCCACTTACGATGAGAATGAAGCCGGCGATAAGGGTCCAACCAACCTTCTCGTCGAGCAACCAGACGCCGCCCAATACACCGAAAACTGGCACTAAGAAGACATACGATGAGGCGGCTGTTGCACCCAACTTCTCGATACCTCTGGCGAACCAATAGTAGGCGATTACTGTGGAGAGTGCGCCGAGGTAGATGACGGCGTACCAATCGGTCATCGTGGGTTGTGGAAGACCATACTTCCAAGTCTCCCAAGCAGCCAACGGGGTGAGCATCAATGTCCCGAGTAGCGAGTACCAAACGACGATTTCGAGCGTGCTCGCCTCCGCCTCTCCTTTCCGGCGTTCCATCATCCGCTTGGTCATGTTTGTTGTCAGTGCCCAATTCAGTGCGGCGAGTAGAATCAGGAAGTCACCAAGGATTCTCTCATTGAATGGAAGGTCGGTATTCGGAGACCATCCGGTTACGACGGCGACTCCTATGAATCCGCAGGCGAGGCCAGCGAACATCTTGCGCGAAATTGGCTGGCCGAGTAGAGGTGCTGCGAGTAAGACTGTGAAGATGGGATTGAAGGTGACAATCAAAGATGCGTCTCCAGCCGCTGTCAACCTCATCCCGTGCATGAAGAATATCTGGTAACCGAAAACACCGGTTAGTCCAATGAGAGTCAGAGTCTTCCATGATTGGCGATCCTTGGGGAACCATCTGACCTGTTTGCCTCTCGCTGCACGGACGGCGAACCAGGCGTAGAACAGGAGCAATGTGACTACGTATCGCAGCCATGCTCCAGTCAGCGGTGGAAGTCCCAGAGCGAGTATTCTTCCGACCGCCCAAGATAGCCCCCA
>CAXGBP010000040.1:0-6699 GCA_964007685.1 uncultured Candidatus Poseidoniales archaeon
GTTGGGGCTTGTCGAGTGGTAGGAATGTGGTGCAGACTGAGCGAGACCTGAAGGCTGTTTTTCCGATGGACACTTGGAACCGAAGGCATCTGCAAATCATCTACTTCGGTCGAGAGTATTGTCCTGCACGTAATCACGATTTGGCTAGCTGCCCAATCTGTGGATGGGCAGCAACAAAGAAGCGCACTCGCGAGGAATCGCGCCGCTGAGGCTCTGATTTCGATACTTCAATTGCGGAATAGCAAGAATCCACCGCCGCTGACACAAGCGATTCCGAGCAGAAGTATCGGTGTTTGGAGAGAGGCGATGTTGGATTTCAAATCACGACCGTCTTGGCATTGTCCCTCATCCCAGCCAGTGATTTGTCCGATCTGCCCGGTTGTGCTGTCACAGTTTTCTTCGAGTTCTCCTTCGATGTAATCTACTGCCATTCCAGCACCGATCCAACCGAGGATGCAGAGCACACCGACGATGAGAGACAACGTGCTGCCAAAGGTTCCAGCCTTGCCCATGGAGCGATGGTCTCAGCGGTCTCACTTGAATCCTCTTGGCCCGAGCATTCATCATACTGTCTCGGGTCGAGAGACCATGGCTGATGATTGGTTGACACTCGAGGTTGGGGATTCTGCTCCAGAATTTGAGGCTGAATTGACAGATGGTAGCACCGTGAAGCTAGATGAGATTCTGGCTGGTGGTGAGAAGGTCATTCTCTACTTTTACCCGAAGGATTCGACTCCAGGATGCACTACTCAGGCCTGCGATTTCCGAGATAATTTCGGAGTTTTCGCGACGTCTGGATACCGGATTCTCGGCGTATCGAAGGATTCGGCCAAATCTCATGCGAAATTCATCGAGAAACAGGGATTGAATTTCGACTTGATTGTCGATAAGGAAACCAACCTGCATCAGAAGTTCGGCGTCTGGCGCGAGAAGATGAATTATGGCAAGACGTACATGGGTGTGAGCCGTTCCACATTTGTGATTGATACCGACGGCAGGCTCTCTTGGGTTGGCTACAATGTCCGCGCGAAGGGCCACGTCGAGAGGTTGATGCGCGAACTCGGAGTAGCGGATTGAGATGGACATCGATGAACGGCGCGGGGTTGTCGCAACCTACTTGCGCCGTTGCGTGACTTATTCCGATGCTTCGATTGAACGCAAGCGCGCGCGAGGCGAGGATGAAACCGAACTCGCGCGCTGGCAAGCCTTCCGAGAATTCACCGCCTATTCGGCTAGCGAAATCGAATCGGGTGTGCTAGATTCCTGGCTGACTGATGAGGAGGGAGATGGCCCTCCACCACCCTCGATTGGCTCCGAATCACCCTCACTTGATCTATCCTCGATGACTCACCACGATCGCCGTGGGTGGTTGTCAGCCCTACTGATGCCGCGCCCAGTGGTTCTCGTCGCAACGGTGTCAGACAAAGGCATCCAGAACATTTCTCCTATGTCTTCGGTTAATGTGGTCTCTAACTCCCCACCTCTACTCGCCATGTCACTCTCAGTAGATCTCGAGGGTAGACCACGCGACACTTTGGAGAATCTACGAAATGGTGGAATTGGTTCGCAGTGTACAGTCTTCGTATTGAATGCAGACCATGATTCCGCGCTAGCCGTCGATGCGACGGCGAGATCACTGCCTCCTGATGAATCGGAATGGGATTTACTCCCTGACACTGCGCCAAACCTAACAGGCGCACTGGCCGCTATCCATTGCGAATTAGCTGAACTCCACCCTCTGCCAGCCGGTGCAAAGGGGACTCTAGTAATTCTACAAGTTTCATCCATCGACGTGCCAGATGGATTACGACCGGATGAGGTCCCACAAACTCTTTTCCAGATAGGATTCGATTCAGTAGGTCCTGCACCTAATCCGACAGATTGGCGATTCGGACTCAGCAATCACTGAGAATCGCCATTACCAAGCTGACCCCACTTGACCATGCCAAGCAGATGTTTTTCTGTATCAACACGCATATTCCTGCCAGCAATCATCAGTAAGGTATCCGATTCGTTGAGCGCAAAGACTGGAAGTCCTGTTTGCTGACCGAGTCCTTGGATTCGATTTCTACAGACTTCCTGCTGACTCGGCATGTGCGTCAATGATCCGAGGTCGGCGATCACTAAATCTCCGTGCCCGAGCCTCGACTGAAGTCCATTGAGATTCAATCGATGCAGGTCATCCGGCTTGATGTAATGGACAAAGCGGTCCGCGGGAGAAACCATCTTGTGAGTTCTTTCCGTCCAGATATCTTTGCCTAAATCGTGGAATGCGTCGTTGTTCTGTGGACCGGGATCTGCCGAGCGCGGGGCTCTTCTCACCTGCTCGGCCGACTTGGAAGGGTCGGGTAAGCCGAGTAATCTGAAGAGATTGACCACGAAGGTTGCATCGACCCATCAGCCATGAGTGCTTCCCTTCAATCGCTCGTATGACGGCGATTACTGGATGTGGTATTCCTCGCGGTCATTCCTCTTCTGAGGCTGTTTCGTCTTCGTCGAGGAGCTCGCTCAGAACCGCATTGTCCAAGGTATCTGCTACACTGGCCTGCTCATACTCCTCATCGAGTTCAGTCAGTTGCAGTACGGGGGAATCCTCAGGTTCTGTTGCCGAGGTATTTTCTTCAGCCTCGGATGTTTTCTCTTCCGAGATTTGAGCCAATTCTCCATCTTCATCACGGGCCTGTTCCTTGACCCGCCGTCTATCTTCGTCCTCGCTGAACGGGTCAAATTCTGGGTCATCGAAGGCGTCATCCATCGAAACTCTCCTTCCTCGGCGAGCCTCAGGTGGGGCTTCGATGAGATCTTCTGGCTTGCGCATTTGCATGTAGGCAAATCCTCCACCACCAGCAAGAACCAAGACGATCAGGATGATGAAAAGAGGTGAACTGACGAGATCTGCGAAGCTAAATGGTGCTTCTTCAATTAAGATGGTGATTGTCTTAGAGTCTACGAGAGTTTCGTCGGATACAGTCAGTTTTACAGATCGAGTTCCGTGTGAATCGGTCTTCCATTCAAACCAAATTCCTACCTGATCTATGTCGTTCGAAGGATTACCATCTCCATCACTGTCGACGGATGTGTCGAGATCCCAATTGTAGATCATGTTCTCAAGGTCAAAGGCTGAGTCAGTCGTCATATTGGCACTGAGAATAATCACATCGCCTTCGGTCGGATTCTGATTACTCACGCTCAAGTGAGCAGACGGTTTGACATTGTTCACTGAGATTGGAATCTCGACCGAGGCGCGCTCACCATCGTCATCCATCGTGTGGAATACCAGCATGGAGGGCGCGGTCTGAGCATCAGGCCAAGACCCTACGAAGATGGTGCCTTCTAAGTCGCAGTCATCGGTTACCCCACCTTCGCCATCGGAGTTTTCTTCGGGGTCGAGATCGAAGCAATTCTGTAGATTATCGATGTCACCGGTCGTGTCCCAAACACTCGCAGTGATTGAAATCTCTCCATCTTCAGCAACCGGCAGTGGGGGGTTAATCGGGTCGATTTTCGGTGGGAGATTGACTATTTCGATGGCGACAGTCAGTGTCTCTGAGTTTGCTCCGTCGTCATCAGTCACGACCAAAGTGGCGAGGTGAAGGCTAGCGGTCGTGTACATGTGCTCGATAGTCGAATGTTGACCAACGCTCTGATGTTGAATCTCAGGATGATCCTCAGCATCAGGAGACCAGAGGTGAGTCAGACTGTCGATATCATTTTCAGAATCTTCAGCGGAGCCTCTGAATTCGATGCTATCACCCTCCTCAGCAGTGTAAACTCCTCTCGAATCCGGTGTCATCTTAGTCATGCCGTTCCATAATTCAGCAGTCGGATTTGAAGGTGCGATATTGGTGACATCGATAGTGACACTCTCGGTCACCGTCGCACCATCGTCATCCATTCCAATGACTTCGACGGTGTATTCCCCTTCGACATTCGGAGTGATGGTGCAGCGTGCGCTGACACTGCTTCCCTCTTCGCAAGCTGTTTGCCATGCGATGTCGACAGGCGAGAAAGGATTCTGTGAATCCATATCCTCGCGGTGGGTGACTTCTAAGGTCACTGAGGAGAGCACTGGAATCGAATAAGAGGAAGCGTCGACGATAATCTCTGGAGGTCGATTCAGCACCGTGATGATCTCTTCGACAGTGTCCGAATCGCTTTCTTCATCAGTAATCGTCAAGCGAACGAGGAATTCTCCATCATCCTCCCAATCCACTTCGTAAACGCAATCGTCTTCGGTGTGGGTTTCCATCGAGCCACTATCAGTCTCAACTTCGAAGACACATGTAATCAAACCGCCATCTGGGTCGATTGAGTAAAGTCCGTTGAGTATCGCATTTTCAAACGTCTGTACTGGTGAATTTACTGTCAGACTTGCCGTTGGCAACCTACCGATGAAGAGTATGAATGAACCCTCGTTATTGCTGCGATTTCCGTCGTTCGTGATGGCACCAGCCTCATCGACGACGAAGGTAATGGCCGCATCACCGACTGGTTGAGCAGCCGGAACAGTCCAATCTATTTCGACGCGCTGTTCTGAAAGACTCTCCAAAGCTGGAACAGCGCTCGTTGAACTCGTTCCATCAGGGCCAGTCACACGTATGTTAGTAGAAGGGGAAGTCATGATTCCTCTGTTCAAAACCGGCACACTGAACGTCAGTAAGTCGCCGGGAATAGCCGCGAACCCAATGATTGAATTCAAACTAACAGTCCTGTTGTCCCGAGTTCGTTCTACGGTCACACCAGCAGAATTGGCAATCAAATCTACAGCGTGAACATTCTCATCGGTGATGATTGTCGATACTCCAATCTGTGGACTAGAACCACTGATCCAAGCAATGATTCCGTGAGATCCATGCTCGCTACCACCCTCAGAGGTGTCAGCGGAGTTGCCGCTATTGAGATCGGCGACGAACTGGCCATTGGAATCGGTAGTAAAAGTCCTGATATCCTCGTCGATCTCATACCTTAATTCAACATCCTGATCTGTAACAGCGTTACCTGAGTTATCGGTGACAGTCACAGTCGCGTTCATATCCAAGTCGAGAGGAGAGAGTTGGAATTCGATATCGACGTCGAGAGCTCGAGAGCGCGTCATCTCCTGATACCAGTTCAATTCGTGAGTCGCGATGAAGCCAATGCTCTCTGTTGTCGAGCTCTTGATATCGTTGCGGATAACCGGGCAGTACCACTTGTATCCTGTCTCATCTCCATCCGAATTGTAGGTCGTGATATTGTATGATTGGCCACATCCTCCGTAACTTACCCCTGAACTTCCTCGTGCGACTACCTCCCAGGAAGTAGAGTTGGTAGTGCTGGTATCGTCGGGAATGTCGACGTACTCACTGGAGCCGCTGTAACTGGTGTCCTGCGAGTACGTCGTCTCCCAAGATTCACCGACGCTGATTGGGAAATCGTAGCCCTCGAGGGCTGGATCATATTCGTTCGTGACTACAAGATCAGCGACGTGGATGGTATATGTCCAAAACCAAATTTGGTAGTCGAAATCAATGTCGATTGTTGCTTCCTGTTGAATCGTTGCTAAATCTGAGACGCGGATTATTTCTATTGTGTCAATCTCGATTATGAGGTCGCCGTCGTAGCCAGCGAGATTGACGTCTGTGGCTTCGTATTCTCCATCGGATTCAACCTTGTAGACAAGGGTTGAGACTCCCTCGACAGTCAGGTGGTAGATGTCAGTGACTCGTGAATCGAGGGTTCCGTCGAGGGTTTCGACATCAGTGTCGACACCGCTTTCATCGACGAAATCGCGGACATCGAGGAATCCATCGTAATTCCAACGGTCTCCAATTCGCCAGTCTGGGGTGTCGATGAGGCTCGATCCAGAAGTGCGAATCGAGTGCCGAGTATCGGCGTCGTCGACCAATTCAATGGCAGGTTCGGCGGGTCCGAACAGACCTATCGCCGGAGTAAGAATCAGCATTAATACAACAATGAAACCATTCAATCGCAGGTCAGACACGCCTCTGTGCAGACTACGTCTGCACATGAATCTCACTCAGACACGTAATTCCCGTAAAACCGACAATTTCTCTGTGGCAGAGGTCTCCTGAATCAATATCCTGCCTCAATCGGCAGGCTTTCATCAGATTGTTCTAATCAGAGAAGGTCGGCCAATTCGTCCTGAATGAACTGGACTGCTTCGAGGATCTCGGACTTGTCACGAGCTCCTGTGATAACCATCTTGCCCGAACCGAAAATCAGACAGACGACCTTGGGGTAGTCGAGTCTGTAGATAAGTCCCGGGAACTGCTCAGGCTCGTACTCGACCTTGTCAAATGGTAGGTGGAAAGTGAGGTTATTCAGGTTGAGCCGGCGCGGCATTGCTGCCAGCGGCTCACCCTCACGAATACCACGAATGCGTGAATCTTCCTCTTCTTTTTCCTCGTCGGTAGCGGCGCGGATGCCACCCTCGATATCGATAACACTTGTGTGGTTATCGTCCATGCGAGCGGTTCCGTCGTAGTCCTCGGGGTAAAACAGAGCATAGGTAGCAACCATGTTTTGGACTTCAATCTCCACGTCATCAAGCTCCCAGGTCTCAATACCGGCCTTGCGCAGATCACCGATCATGCGCTCGATTCCGGTGTGGATGTTGTCCTTGTTCTTGCCACCAGTGCACACGGCACGCCCGGAGCGGAACATGAGGATCGCGAGTTTCGGGTCTACTACACGGTAGAC
>CAXGBP010000041.1:0-6566 GCA_964007685.1 uncultured Candidatus Poseidoniales archaeon
GAATCTCAGTTCGGTCGGCTCGAGTGTTGCAAAGGGTGAGACTCTCTACGATACGATGCAGATGGTCGATGGCTATTCTGACATCGCCGTGATTCGCCACCCGCAGCAGGGTGCGGCTCAGTACAGCGCCGACGCGGTTGAAATTCCTGTGCTGAACGCTGGTGACGGCGCTGGCGACCATCCGACTCAGACTATGTTGGATTTGTTTACGATTCGACAAGCCCACGGCACACTCGAAGGATTGAACGTGGTCTTGGTCGGCGATTTGCGCTACGGGCGCACGACGCACTCCCTCTCTCACGCGCTAGTACGATTCGGTGCTAAGTTGACGCTCGTGTCGCCCGAGAGCTTGACGATGCCTGCTGAAATCGTTGGTGATTTGCAAAGGCATGGCGCCGACGTAACCGAAAGTGAAGACATGGCCTCCGCCATTCCGGAGGCGGATGTAATCTACATGACTCGCATCCAGAAAGAGCGCTTCCCAGATGAAGATGAATACACCAAGGTCGCTGGCATCTACAAGATGACAGCGGATGATTTGTCGGGTGCAAAAGGCGGAATGATCGTCATGCACCCGCTACCGCGAGTCGATGAAATTGATCCCAGCGTAGACTCGACCAAGCACGCGCGATACTTCCAACAGGCGTTCAACGGCGTGCCGACGCGCATGGCTCTGCTCTGCAGAAGTCTCGGCGTCAAAGTTCCAAAGAAGGTGAAGTCATGAGTGAAATGAGGCGTGTCACCGCAATCTGCAACGGCACTGTTGTCGATCACATTCCGGCTGGCAAGGCGCTGCAAGTGATGCAGATGCTGCGTGTTGATGTTGGCCGCTCGAACCCAATCAGCCTCGTGATGAATGTCCCGAGCGGCAAGGTTGGGCGCAAGGATGTGCTGAAGATTGAGGACCGCGAGTTGACTCAGGTCGAACTAGACCGGCTCGCACTAATCGCTCCTCACGCCTCGGTCGCAATCATCCGCAATTACAGCGTGGCCGAGAAGCGTGAGATTGAACTGGGTGAGGAATTGGTGAATATCGCACGCTGTTCTTTCTGGAATTGTATCACTCAGAACGCGCGCGAGCCGCTGCCGCACAAGTTGCGAGTTGTCAGTGAAGATCCGCTCGATGTTCGCTGCGCTTACTGTGGACGAACACAATCAATTGATGAAATGGCAGATTCCATTCTTTGAAACTACAGAGGCACAGGGGGAGATTTACTCTGGTTCGTATCCAAGCCGCCTATGATGGCGGACTTCGATGCACTGCGACTCATGGGCCGTCGGGCGAGACTCTGGTTACCGATGCTCCGGTCGACAACAAAGGGAAGGGTGAGTCATTCTCCCCTACTGATTTGTTGGCGACTTCGATGCTCAATTGTATGATGACGATTATTGCGATTGCTGCCGATTCTAGGGGGCTGGATGTAGCTGGAATGAGTGGCTCGGTCGAGAAGATCATGGCCGGAGGACCCCGACGGGTGTCTCGCCTTGAGGTTGAGATAACGATGCCCGCAGCCCTGAGTTCGGAAGATCGAGAATTCCTCATCAAGCGTGGGATGGCTTGCCCAGTTCACAAGTCTGTCAGCGATCATATGGAACTGGATGTCAACTTCAATTGATGCCAGATTCACTGAGCCAGGTCTTCATCGTGCAAGATTGACAAACTGGGCGACTAGTAATTTCCCCGCACTCCTGGCAATTTGTGACTGCACTGTGCGAATCCCCACGCGCCTCGCGATGCAATTCACGAATATGCTCGAGCGCGTGTAATAGTCCATGCCGCGCGCCGGGGCTTTGAGCCTCAAGCGCGGCCACAATCGCCCGGCTCTGCTGTCGCATCGCACCCAGAGCATGCGGACAATCTCCATGGTGGATTGGCATACCCTTGGCGAATGCGTAGGCATGAATTTCCTGCTCGGGAATCCAGCGAAGAGGAACGATGCGCGGGGCAAGTCCTTCGATTGGCGTATCGGTGTGTGGTGCGAGACGAACACTGCGCTCAATCTCGCCCTTCTGCAAATTCATCAAAATCGACTGCGCCATGTCGTCGAGGTTGTGACCGAGTGCCATCACGTCAGCGTTGACTTTCTCAGCGAGAGCGTTGAGGCTTTGCCGTCGGAAAACTCCACAATACGAACATGGCATCAATCCCTTAGCCTCGGTGTGATTTCCGGCTATAACTGGCATCCTGAGGACTACCTCATCCATGCGCTCGTAGCCCATTTCCTCGTAGGATAAGGTGACGAACTCAATGTCAAGCGACTCTGCGAGTTCTCGTGCGCACTCCAATGAGGGTGCACGGTAACCATCGATTCCTTCGTCGACGCAGCCTGCGACGATATGCACGTCTCTCCGCTTAGAGATGATGTTGACGAGCATATCGAGAAGGACTGCTGAATCCTTGCCGCCCGAGATACAAGCGAGGATGGTGAAAGGGCGGCCATCTTCGTGTCGTGCGTCCTTAGGGAGTACCAATTGATTGCGCAAATCCTTCGATACGCGCTTGCGTATCGACTGTCCCAGATGGTAGGCGCAGAAGTGCTGCCCGCTGTATTCCTGATGCAGGATTGCGGGCTTTCCGCAGCGGCTGCAGCCTTGGATGCTGATGCCTTCTGCCATGTCCGTTCGGCAGACCTCTGCGGCTTGAACCCAACTGCAAGGGCGCAAGCATCGCCCATCTACGCCAATCGGTGCATTGATGGGCATAAAACGCTGCACATGGCCCATGAGTGAGGGCCGCAATCTACCCGACCGCTCCACCACACCAGGCAAGCGCACCTCTCCTTGGAAGGAGCGGATTGTCCTCATCGCCTGTCTCGCGGGAGCTTGGCTGATTGGCGATGAGGTCATCGGTGCCCTCGACACTCACATCGGCTGGTGGGCCAAGCCAGCCGCCGTCATCGGCCTGAGCCTACTCGCTCTCGCAGTGGCAAACCAACTGGTTCTATTCATCGAAAAATTGCAAGGAATCCGCTGATTGAGAGCGGAATTATCCATCTTAACAAGCACAATCAGGACTCGGAGCGCGATCCGCGCAGGCTAGCAATACCTGCCTCAAGCAAACCACTGACACGCTGCCAAGGTACGACATAGCGCATTCCGGCGACAGCCAAGAGGAACAATCCAGCCGAGATGACCTTTCCATAGGTCAATTGCAATTCGAGAGACTCAGCCACCTGACCACTCCATTGACCACCTTCCATCAGGGCGACAATATCAAGCATGAGCCCATCGAATTCCAAGGCCAACGCGGTGGTCAGAGCCACACCACCAATGATTCCAATCGTGTGAAGCACGTGACTGTTGATCACATTGGTGAATTGTCTGACGTATTCGGGATCTGACTTCGTCGCATCGGGCAGCATCACAGCGTATTCCAGATGCCCGATGACAGCATTACCAGCCTCATGGAAGAGAAGCAGTAGAATCGCGATTCCAAGAAGGTCGAAGGCAAGCGGCGAGATTAGTCCACTGTAGAGAGTCGCCTCACCGATTTGAGCTGGCAAAGGTCTCAAACCAATGCCGGATACAGCATCGGTAATACCTTCGAAAGTCAGTAAGGCATGAATTCCAATCACCATCAGGAAGAATCCAACCGACCAAGTCAGAGCTCGGCGAGAGAGACCCCAAATGCCGATGAGACCGGCGAGGATTGGAGCAAAAACTACGCCGAGGAAGAAGATCTCAACAAGCAATTGCATTGGTTGGAAAAGCGAACCAAGATGCTCAAACGGAACATGGAATCCATAACTAGAAATTCCGTTCAACCAAGCGATTAGGAACGGAACAAAGGCCCACAGTGTGACGATTCCAATTACTCCTCGGCGAGTCCAAGTACGGAAATTATCGTTGCGAGTCTGGTAGAAGATCCATGCACCAGCAAGTACGAAACACATCGCCAACGGAACCATTTGACTGGCGAATCCTATCGAATCCACCCCCATCAAGAATCGAGGTATGATGAGACCATCCGAACCTGCGAGAATATTGGACTGGAAGGATGGTTGCTCGCTGGCCCACAGAAGACCCCTCGTATGCTCATAGGATGGACACCACTCGTTCCCCTCCTCGAGGAAACCTTCGTCACACGGCCCGTAGACCTCCGTCATACGGAATAGGAGCATCATGAGGGCGGTGGTGGCGAGAATCTGTAGGAAGAGAACTTGCCACCGTCGACGCAGGCGCGGCAGGTGGAGCGTTTGACTCGGTGGTACGCTTTCCATTGCCATTCTCTCACCTCCTTTTCTTATCGCTGATTATTGATTCTAGACTGTCTTCACCTGTAGGAGCGCCTGCGACAATTCGATGTCAGGCATCCAATCGATGACTTTGGCTCCGTATCCAGAAATCGCTGTGAGGCGATTCTGGCGTTCGAGCTTGAGGACCTCGTAAGACATACGAGGGATACGACTGACGAGACGCTCAAGGTCGATGCTACTCGGAGAGAGGACGATGACCTCGTGACCTTTGCCTGCAAGGTTACGGATTGCTGGTAGTGTGGTTCCGTCGCCCTCGAGGCTGCTGATAATGAATACCGGTGAACCTCGACTGATGCGAGAGGTCATCGCATTGGTGACCGCTTGCAGCGGCATGCTGCCCTTCGCCTTGACTCCAGCAAGCATACTGAGAGTCTTGTAGTACTGCTTGTCACCAGTTTCTGGTGGTAGGTAATTCATCCTGTCACCGAATGTAACAATCGATACAGAGTCTCGGCGTCGGATGAAATAATTCGCAATCGACGCCGCGGCAACCGTGCCCATTTCAAGCGGATTTTTCAGCACGGTTCCAATACGCGCGATGTCGCGCGTATCGAGAATAATGAAGACGTCCGTGACAGCGTCACGAGTCTTCTCGTTGACCATCAACTCACCGGTGCGAGCGAAGGCCTTCCAGTTGATCATACGGAATGCATCGCCCGGCAGATACTCACGCAGAGAGTAGAATTCCATTCCTTGCCCAGGAGTCTTGAGCGTGGTTGCACCGGTGTACATCTTAGGAACATTCGAGCGAAGAAGAGCCTCCTCGACCTCACGCACCTGAGGGAAGACAGTGATGTCGGTCCGGTCCTTGACGCGGGATTCGTTGGTGAAGAGATTGAACGCGTTTCGGTGACGGACCGAGACGGGACCAATCGTGTAATGCCCGCGAAGCGGGCAACGGACCGTGTATCGCATGGTTGCCGATTGACCCGGTCCGAGATTCATTCGCATCTGATTGATGCCGCGGCGCATTTTCATCTCATGCGGCACATTATCGAACACCTCGAGCAATTGTGTTCGACGATACGAGTTGTTCGTGACACTGACCTCGATGAGTACGTCGTCACCCTTGTACACATTTTGAGCAGAAATGTTGCGTGTGACCTCGAGGTCCGAGTGTCCTGTGACCCAGCCATTGATGACCAAGAAGGCAACGAAAGTGAGACCGATGATCATCAATTGGAAGTGAGAAATCATCATTCCGACGAGAATCAGAGAGATGCCACTCGTTAGCATAATCGCGGCCTTGCGTGTCCACATCAGGCATCACTCTCCTCGTTGGTCTGACCCCAGGCCTTGATTCGCTTAATGATCCCAACAAGTTCGTCGGGCTTGTAACGCCGGTCCTCGAAGATGAATTGCACGAGGACGGGGTCCTCGACCATGCGTTGGAGTTCGATAGCTGGTAAGGCATCAAACTCCTCGCGCGACAGTGTGTTGAGATTGCGCACCCTGCTCAATAACACCTGTCGAATCTTCCCCGGGCGCTGGTAGTATTCGTAGCGTCGCGCGTCTCCAAATCCATAGTAGATGATACGGAAGACGTGGCGCCAGTCCTCAGGATCGTCCTTGCGGATGAGGACTGCCTCAAGCACGATGAATAGAGTCAGGAACAGAATGAGCATCGCCATCCAATCGTTGGTGAAGTAGACGAGAACGTAGTACAGCAGGTTGTATGTGTCCCCCATTGGAGTCTCCTGCTGGTGGCGGGATTCGTCGAAGATGATGATCGCCTCTTCTCCGGCGTTGGTGCTTGTATTTCCTAGGAGGAGGGCTTCGGCGATGATGTCGAGTGCCCACTTGCGGTTATCGTTAGTTGGCACTGAATCCTCGTAAATGCTGGATGGCCCAGCGTCGTAAAGCGAGTTGATGAGTAGCGAGCCATCACTGAGGAAGTGAATTCTTCCCGATGTTGCGTCGAGGCACATTCTGTCAACACAGTATCGCACATATACGGCAAACGGACCTTGCTCGTCGCCAGCGATTCCGGCCGCTTCGAAGCCGACGGTGAGGTTCCCGTCATCATTTGTATCGAGGTATGAATCAAGAGTGCTGGTGCTGATTGCATAGCGATTCTCAGCCGGATTGAAAGCGCCATCCTTCTCGAAGGCGGAGGGTGAATTGGTCAACAAATTGTAATTCTCAGAGAAATCCCAATCACCCGATTCTTCATCCCAACGATGGGCGCATAGGCCGACATTTTGAGCAGTGATGACTCCACCGACGTTCGGATCATACGGCTCGTCATCGAGAAGGTCGATGACCCCATCCATGTCTAAATCACGCAGGCACGGATGCATCGCCATCGCA
>CAXGBP010000042.1:0-6546 GCA_964007685.1 uncultured Candidatus Poseidoniales archaeon
CCCTCATCGGTTGGAGTCGAGAAACCATAATTCGTCTCGACCCAACAAGTCAGCGGATCATTCTCCGGATCGCTGCTGCCATCTAGTGAAATTGTCGCGTTGGCAGTTCGGCCGAGGTGCATGATTCCCCAAGATGAGATTCCAGGTGAAGTCGAAACCGAGAGGGAAGGTGGCCGATTGAACAACTCGATTGTACGCGTCTCGCTTACACAGTGATTCTCATTGTCGCAGACCTCGAGGGTAATCTCTTGCTCACCATCTGAGAGGCAGCCATCGGCAGTCTCAGGTGGATTATTTGTCACGAAGTATGAGCCGTTATTTCCTGCGGGAAGTGTTCCAAAGCAGGAGGCGTGCAGGTCTCCATCAAGGCTGCTGGTCCAAGTGAAGGTCAGTGGGTCGTCATCCAAATCCCAAGAAGCGGCCGCATCTAGAATCACTGAAGACCCACTGGGGTACTCCGCCTCATCCTCAGGCGTCGTCCAAATGATGAACGGCGGCTGGTTAGACAAATCGAGGCGACAATAGACAACCAGATCGGCATCGAGAGTCACAGCCGCCGTGTCATTGTGAATCCCATCATAATCACAGCCAACGTAGGCGGAATTGTCCGGAGACCAACCTTGCGAGGGTATCCAGCGTGTCCCTACGAAGGGGCCGAGTGTCTCGAAACCGCGATATGGAAGGCTTGTCGATTCTTCAGACTCCCAAGATTCGAATGAGATATTCACCTCCGCTAAGGGGATGTGTCGAGCCAACTGATTAATCGCGTGAGCCTCGATGAACCACATGATGTCGAGTATGCTATCTGACGCCCCAAACGAAGGGTCGGAGATTGAGCCGGACGAGATCCACCGCACATGGCTAGAGGCTTCAAGATGGAACGTAGTCTCGTGCGCACTGCCTGATATGAAGCCCGAATCTGTGAGATTGACGAAGCTGGATTCGATGCTCGGTCGCGAACCTGTCGAGCAAGCAAGACCGAGGTTGTGGACGAGCAATTCAGTGTGATCGACGAGGTCGAAGCAAGTTCCTCCGATTCCGGAAATTGTGCTTGATGAGAGGCTTGAGGTGTAATCATCTCCAGCGCGCCAGTAGACTCCTCCATTGTTTCCAGAGAGGTCGAGGCCGCCAATCACCGCGTTGACGTCTTCGAGTTCAATCGCGTAACCGCTGCTATTGAGGTCGATTCGCAAATCGTCAATGAGAATCTCTCCATCTCGCGATAGTCCACTATTGTCAATGTCGAGGCCGGGTCCGCTGAGCGGATCGTGGACCTCGACAGATAGCAATTGCAAATCTATACTATCACGCGCGACGATACCGTGCTGGTCGCCGGACGAGATGCAAGTGAAGCATGAGACATTCTTGCCACCGCTCATGACATCATTGGCTTCATCGAAGTATAATCCGGCTCCCGCTTCAGGAGTCGCCGCGCCGAGCCCATTACCCGAGGTAACAACGTAAGCCAGCTCGACATTGCTCGAATCCCTGACTGAGACCCCGTGGCCAATATTGTTGTGACTTCGCAGAATCGTGATGTCGGGGTGGAACTCACGGAAATCGACTCCGCTGGCTCCGTTGTCTGAAACCCACCAATCCTGACCTTGCGCTCCGCCCTTCCAAAGCAAAATTCCCGGACCAGACGAATTGGTGACTACGAGGTCGTTGATTACTGGCGCCCAATTGATGCTGCGCATGAATAGGCCAGCTTTGTCATTGATCGGCGCGTTTGCTAGAGGTTTGCCATTATTGTCCAACTCGAGCCCATTGATGATGGTAGAAGAGCCGATGAGATATGCTTTGAATCCGACAACGGGATTGTCCTCGATGAGTGCGTTGTCGACCATGACGCCGCTGGTATTGATTTCGAACGCGGCCATTCCGAGCCCTGGTGTCTTGGCGTCTGGGCCGCCTGTTCCGCGCACTTCGAGGTCGACGAAGACCGCGTGCGCGGGTAGGTTGGAAAATTGGCTGTGATTGTATTGCTCAATCATTACACCCCGGTACATGCAGTCCTCAATGACCGTCCTATGGAAAGTCGGACGGGTCGTCCATCCTGAGGTGATGTGTCGAACGTAGATTCCGTTGTCACTCCTTTCGATGTTGACATCGGTGATCAACGGGCGCGAATCCTCTACCCAGATGCCAGCCCCTACAGCGAGGGTCGCACCCGAGATATTGCTGATTTCAACATTCGATACCATTCCACCGGAATTACCCCAGTAATTGATGCCTCGGCTGATGAGTCCATTGACGGTCAATCCATCGATTATAGGCGCTGAATAGGCGCCGACTGAGAGGCCGACTCCGTATCTCCAACTATTCGAAATGCCGTGTACATCTTGGCCTCCACCATCGATGACAAGGTCGTAGATACGTGGCGTGGCGCTATCGAAGAGATCCACCGCCACGCGGTCGGCATTCTCGACTCTGACATTACTTAGAACTGGATTCGAGCCGTAAATCGTAATTCCGTACTCAGCATCAATAATCGTCAAATTATCAATCGAGGAACCGAGTCCTTGACTCGATTGATTGAACACGAAACCGTCGTGCTTTCCAATAATCGACTCCAGCACGACAGGACTTGTCTGATTCCCTTGAATCGTAATTCTCCCATCTACTGTGATGTCCTCGTCAGAGCCGAGGCGAATCGTCGTACCAGCCTGTACTACCAGTACATCCTGAGCCCCGACTGTGTAGCCATCCTGCAGGATGACCGTTCCCGACCAAACCGTCGTCGTCTTGCCGGTCGCAGCATTGGCTGCGAGTGGAAGTGTGGTCGCAAGCAGAAGCACTGTGATGATACTGAAAGCGAGGCGACGGCTGTTGTCGAACCTCGCGCGCATGACTCTATCGGCTCGTCCCATTCGTTGTATTGTTTCCCCTCAGTTGGTAGGCCTGAGCATCGTCGTAAATGATTGGAAAACCCATGTCTTGCAGAATCGAACAACACATGCGTAGGTGTCATAAACGGGCAGTCGAGCGGCTGGACACAGAGGTCATTACCGTGAGCACCGCCTTCGTCCTCATCAAGACAAAACCAATGATGGAATCACAAGTCTACCAAGCGCTTCTGGCGCTCAACAATGTCGTCGAAACTCACGTCGTTTACGGTGAGTACGACCTCGCGGCACGTATCGATTTCAGCGATGACAAGGAGATGTCGAAGATGCTCATCGGTGAATTTCGAAAGATTCCAGGAGTCGAAAAAACCGAGACTCTAATCGCGGTAGAGGTGTGAAAGATGGCAGTCGGTTTCGTACTCATCAACACCGATCCCGGTCGCGAGATCGAGGTTCGTGACAAAATCTCAAATGTGCCATGCGTAAGTGGGCAGTGGATTGTTTTTGGAGTTCACGACCTATTTGTGAAGGTTGAGGCGGATGACGAGGCCGAGCTTACTCGCTGCATCGTCAAGGACATCAGGTCAATCGATGGAATCTCTGAGACTCGCACATTGATTGGCGCACAGATATGAGGCTCGGCTGGTGCCGCTTCTGTGAATTGCAACCCACTCTTTGTTCAGAGTGAACGCGTTAGGCGAAGCAGCAATTCGGCTGCGGCTGCGGAACATTCAGCCGACTTGAATCGACTGATGGCTTCCCGCCAATGAGAGAGTCGCATCGTCGGTTCGAGGACGCCTCGCCAATACCACCGCTGGGCGGCGATACGACGATGGGAAGCGATGTCTGCGCGGAGTGGCGAGGTGGCGACGGTCCCGTGGGAACGGGTCAGCCACTCCGGATGATTGGGGGAAGTTGCTTCGAGCGCGGCGTGAATCGCTCGTGTGCGCTCAATATCATCTTCTGATGTTTCGATGAATTCGCGCGCTGCGTCAAGGGCTCCTTCGGCATTTGCCGAGATGCGTGCGCGCAGATCGATGAGGGCGAGTCGCGGATGCTCTTCACCCATCTGAGCAACGAGGGAAGAGCGGACATTGGCCGCGATTTCGACGCTGCCAGACTCGATGGCGACCGCGTGGCGAAGGAGATCGAGGGCGAGGCTTGCTGAGGCACGGGCAGATTCGGGAAGTCGAGCGATGTCGACTGTGTCGATGGCTGCTTGGTCAAGCTTCGTTGGTTGTCCAGGGAGGCGGTCGTCATGGCTTCGGACCAGAGATGCGATGCCTGCACGGACGGCTTCGGAGGGAGATAGGTCTGCAAGTGCTTCCTGTTCGAGGGAATCCGCTGCAGCGGTATCTCCGCGCAGCCTCGCGAGGCGAGCCTCGCGCATGCGCTTCTGAGGGCTATCTTCGGTCAATTCGAGGTGCTGCGAGGCGATTGCTGACTCACCGCGCTCAAAGGCGAGGTCGATTGCGGCGATTCTCAGAGAATTTTCTCCGCTTGCCTCTACCGCATCCTCGATCAGTACTGCCGCCGCTGCACTATCCACTCTTGATATCGTGGCGACGCTATCGGCGAGCCACTCAGAATCGAGTTCTTCGCCAGAATTGATTCGATGATGAGCTTCCATTCTTCGGGCTCGAGTGCCGTCGCGCTGGGACCAAAATTCAGCCCCGCGCGAATGAATATCCTGAGCCACATCGGTCTCAATCGTGGCTCGCCTGACGTTTCGAATCAGATGATGAGGTTCGACGAGTTGGTCCATCCAGCGAAGAACCGCCGACTCGTCGAGTTCGACGGTGCCGTCTCCCTGAGACAATTCCGCTACGGAGAGAGGCACCGGTGCGAGGCTGAGTTCGTCCAAAGATGCAAGTCCAGCCTCGCTTAATCTGCGAAGCACAGTACTCTGAACAAATTCCTGAACCTCCTGTCCTTCTCCTGGAACATCCTCCTCTGGCGACCACAGATGAAGTGCCAAAGGGTGGCCGCCGAGAGCTTCGGCGACCTGCTCGGCGATTTCTGCATCTACTCCATCCGCCAGCAGTTCGATCGCCGCATCGCTCGCCAGCCCATCGATTCTGACCTCCTCAAATCCACCTAGGGTTCCAAATGGGCTAGGCGCCCTAACAGAGACTAGCACGCCTGTCGAATACTCGGTACAAGCGGCGAGCAGGGAAGTCACTCCCTCGAGGTGACGCTCGTGCAATTCCTGAACCTCGTCGAGAATGATAACAGTCTTGTGACCGGTGGCCGCACTAGCGATTGCAGAAGGATCACGCGACCCCCCGCTATCGAGCCATTGAGAGCCTATTGCAGCGGCGTCAGTATCTGAATCACAAGTCGCCCAGCGCACTCGCAACCCTCTCTCGAGCAGAGCTCCGGCTACCGCGCGGGCAAGGCTAGTTTTGCCGATGCCGGGCAGGCCGCTCAACTGCAGATTATCTCCAGCGAGCAACTGCTCGACCAATGAATCAACAGCGGCATCGCGCCCGTGAAGATGAATAGGATCCGGCATCGGCCCAAGTGCGCGACCAGTGGTTTCAGGCGGACTACCCTCTGCCGCCAGCGCCTCAGCTCGCTCGCGCCCCTCAGGGGTAAGATGGATGACACTCCGTCGCCGAGAACCACCACCGATTACATGAGCCGAGCGAGTCCAAACCAATCCAGAAGTTTCCAACTCTTTCAACGGGGTGTGAATCGCAGAGCGAACCACTCCCAAATGCTCGGCTAAACCGGGTAAAGACAGCGTCCGAGGGACATCCCAAGCGGTCTCGACCTCGGTACCGAACTCAGCCAAACGCAACAGTAGGCGTCGCTGCGTCTCGCTCAGCATATACCTCGGGCGAGGCCATCAGTTCATGGGCGTTGACCTCCACCGAGTCTCCCCCATGGCAGTTGATTCAGCCTCACTCGACCTTCCTCGTAAGCCGGGAGTCTACCTCTTCAAACGGGCCGACGGGCGAGTGCAATATGTTGGCAAAGCAACGAACCTGCGCACCCGAGTGAGATCGTATTTTGCAGTCAAACAGGAACGGAAAAAAGTCCCTAAATTGGTCGCAGAATCGGATGACGTCGACTATATTGTCACCCAGACTCCTTCCGAAGCTTTGATCCTCGAGCGGCAGCTGATTCGCAAGCACAAACCGCGCTACAACTCGATGCTTATGGACGACAAATCGTATCCATTCATCGCGCTCACCGCTCACGAACATCCGCGGGTTATGTACACCCGACACCCTCCCACCGACGCACAACGCTGGGGACCCTTCCCCGATGCGGGGGCTGCGAAACGGGTTATTCGATTGCTGAGGTCTCAATTCGGCATCCGTGACTGTCCTGAATTGCTACCGAAGGGATGCCTAGCGATGCACATTGGGCTGTGTCATGGTCCATGCATCGACCCGGAGGGTTATGATGAGCAGATTAGGGCCGCCCGCAGTGTCCTCAATGGTGATGCTGGCGTGCTAATCGAGGCCTTGCAAGTTGAGATGGATGCGGCCTCTGTAGAACTTGATTACGAGACCGCCGCGTACAAGCGTGATTTGATTGCGATGGTCAATTCGACCGTGTCGCAGCAAGTGATTCATTCACGATTCTATCAGGACTGCGACGCGATCGGCTTCGCAGCAGTCGGAGATGTTGCAGTAGTGTTGATTCTCCACACGCAGGAGGGCGTCATCCAAGGACAGGTCAGTTATCC
>CAXGBP010000043.1:0-6533 GCA_964007685.1 uncultured Candidatus Poseidoniales archaeon
GTTGTAGGCAGCCATCAGGGGGTCCCCGGTTCAAGTCCGGGAGCGCGGACCAATATCCTCTACTCATTAGAGTAGGCTCATAAAGGGGAGTCAGGTCGGCGGGATGCTTGGAGGGTCAGATATGGGAGTCATGAAGCACCTTGGTTCGGTTTGGAAGCAGCCGAAGGAGAACATTCCCTCAGCACACCGTCGCGACCGTATGGCTGGATGGCGCCGCGAGCCTGTCTTCCAGCGCGTCGATCGTCCAACTCGCCTCGATGCAGCCCGCCGCCTCGGCTACAAGTCGAAGCAAGGCGTTACTGTAGTCCGCACGCGCGTACGACGTGGAGGACTTCGCAAGGGTAAGATCCACATGAAGCGCAAGCCGTCTAAGGCCGGTATCAAGAAGATCACCATGGCCAAGTCCATTCAGCGCATGGCTGAGGAGCGAACCAACAAGCGCTACCCTAACCTCGAAGTTCTCAACTCCTACTGGGTCGGCGAGGATGGCAAGAACAAGTTCTACGAAGTCATCATGCTCGATCCACACCACCCGGCAATCAAGTCTGACAAGCAACTCGGCTGGATTGCTGAGGGCAATAGCCACCGCGGCCGCGCTGAGCGCGGAAAGACCAGCGCTGGCAAGCGCGGACGCGGTCTATTCAACAAGGGCAAGGGCGCTGAGAAGCTCCGCCCTTCCTTGAAGGCCAACAAGAACCTAGGAAAGTAAGCATCCTCGGGAGTAAGTTGATTTCATCCCCGAGTGCGGCAGCCTTCGATGGTCGAGAGCGAAGTCAGTGCGATTCGAGAACTACCGGTCATCCTCCCGGATGGCCGCCTACTCGGAACCGTCCACGACACGGTCATCGAAACCGACTCTTGGCGCTGCACTCACATCTTCGTTGCCGACCCTCCAGCCGACCTCGTCGAAGGCCGAGTTCACGTGGCGATTCCATGGAATTGGGTGAGGTCCGTCGGCGATGTCATCGTCCTTCGATGGTTTCCTCCAACACCTATTCCAAAGGACGACTAAATTCGCGGATTCGTCCCGACTCATCGTGATATTCAACCGAACGCGATTGCGATACGATTCAAAAGGTAAGGGTGAACCCATGCGCGATGCGTCGCATATCCGCCGTGATGATGGTCCTCGTTCTCTTGACCGCGGCAGCACCAGTTATCGATGCCGCAAGCAAGGGTGTAATCTCTTGCACGCCAGCCGATTTGGAGATGCTTCCTGCGAACTGGGATATCGACGATGGAGCCTGCGTCCGAGTCGATTTGGGAGTCCTATCTCCTGGCGACACGCTATCCTTCGATGTCAACGCGAATACAGATGTCGATTTGCTGCTATTCTCTGCAATCTCGATTGAAGTCTATCAAGAAGAACAAAATTACCGGCATGACACAGTTTGGCAGGTCGAGTCGGTTTTCGAGTCATTTACCGGAGAGGGCACTTGGCATTGGACCACGCCCGACGATCGTGGCGATACTCGATGGTATATCGTGCTCGACAATATGGCACACCCACAGGACCAAGGTAATGGAGCTCAGGGTGGGTCTCTGGCCACTGTAATTCTTGATGTAGAAGAAGTCAATTCACCTGTCTTCGGCGTAGTTGACACAATCGTTCGCCTAGAAACTGGAGGTCACTCGGTACTCGCAGGTCCTTTGATGCTTGATGAAGGGACTCAAATCAATTTCTTTGCGACGACGATGGAGGGACATCCCGACATTTTCCTCATGACACAATCTCAACTCGATCTTTACCAGCAAGGTGGTATGGCTGCGACTCGAATCGACGAGACTGACATGTTATTGGTTTCTGACGAGCGAACCCTCGCTTGGTCGGTCACATCTGAGTACGCGGGCGAGGATCTCTTTCTCGTCGTCGACAATCGCGCAGGTCCCTCCGGTGGCGGCGCGGGTACGGGCTATGTCGCGACCACTGTGGTGATGGATTTGATTCCCGTTCTCAATCCTACGATTACTAATTCATCGACGCTGAGTACAATCGATGTTGGCGCCGAGATTCTCCTCGACGCATCGGAAACGCCGAATCTCTCGAATCAGATAGATAGCGAGACAGGATTCCAGTGGGATACCAACGGAGATGGATATCACGATACCGCTGGCTCTTCGATTATGGTTAGTTGGGACGAGCCGACGCAGATCAGTATCGGTTTGCGCGTCGTCTCCGAGGATGGCCGAAGCGCCAGTGTCTCTTTCGACATATCAGTTGAGGATATTTCGCCACCGAGCGTTAGTCTCTCGGCCACCGATACGATTCGCAAGGATTTCGATGACCAACTTTTGCTGACCGCTTCAATCGAGGATAATTGGGGAGTTCAAACAGTCGAATGGCTTGTCGATGATGAGGTCATCGATTACTACAGTAATTGGGATTGGCAGGATGGAAAGACATTCACATTCCGCTTCGATTCATCCTACGAACCCGGTGACCACGAGGTCAAGTTGAGGGTGACGGATAAGGAGGGTCAGGTTACCGAAAAGATCGCAATTATCGATCTTTATGATTCGACTCCGCCGGTTGTGCCTGAACAGACGGTGGAGATGACAGTGATTCTGGGCGAGCCGCATCAATTCCACGCCGAGGCGATGGATGCCGAATCACCGAATATGCAATTCTACTGGGACTTCGATGCCGAGATGGATAGTGACGCCGACGGCATCGCCGACAATGATGTAGACGCGAGCGGTGCAAAGGTCATCCAAGATTTTCAGAATAGAGGAACTGTCCAAGTGATTTGCACCGTTGTAAATGACGCTGGAGTTTCGACTCAAATCACTTACTATGTGACTGTGCGCTCTCTTGCTGACGACGACATAGGGCTCAGTCCAATGGTCATGGGTATGTTGGCTGTGTTGCTAACCCTACTCGTTGTCGGTGGCGTTGGAATGATATCGTGGCGCCGAATGTCAAACGCGCGCCTAGAAGCGCTGCTCGCCGAACAGGCCGAGGCTGAGGAAGAAGAACCCCGCGAACTCTCCGTGGAGGAGCAGAAAGCGATGTTCGGTGCTGGCTCGGTGACGATGGATCAACCCGCTTCGATGTCGACGACATCTCCGTTTGGACAGTACGGCACGGGGATGTCGGGCGCCAGTGACCCACAGGCGACTATCAGTTCGGATGCGGCGATGGGTGATTCTGACCTTGAGGCTCTGATGAACACACCTGGGCCGATTACCGCAAACGCACCATCCAGCCCGGCCGCGGACTTACTCGCTGAATTTGGCGAGGATGATTCGGTTGGCCGAGATGATATGGTAGAATTTTCACATGATGACGGCGCTGGCACCAGCGCTGATATTTGGTCACCGGAAGCTGTGATTGGAGATGAGATGGCAGACGCTTTGCCAGCCCCCCCTCCTCTTGCCCCAGAGCCGGATGCAAATTCACTACTCGACGATGACCTCCCGGCCCCCCCTCCACCGGTCAGCGAGGAGTTGCCATCTCCGCCGTCACCCGAAGAGATTGAACTCGATCAGGAAGATGTCGAAGATTCAGAAGAGACGCAAGAGTCTGAAGAATCCGAGCCCGAATCCCGGCTCGTGCAACAGGATTGCAGCCAGTGTGAGCTGCGATTCGAAGTCACACTTCCAGAGGGTCACGATGTCGCTCGGACAGCTTGCCCATCATGCGGTGCAATCGAGACAGTGAGCCTCTGATTCATTTGAATCAAAGTCGCCTCCCGCCGAGTTCCATCAACCATGGCAAGACGATGCATCAACCACCCCCGTCGCCCAAGACCCTAAATCGCACCTCAGAGAGGTGCGCTCATGGACCACAGTTCAGTGCGCTTGATCAGCCAAGCGCCCCGAGCCGGAATTTCACTACCAATTCTGATTGTAGCCCTATTTCTTCTTCCGACACTCGCCCCTTTCGCTGCTGTCAGTGGAGAGGCGAGAATTGAATCCGAGGACTTCGCAATTCTCAATGAACTTAGCGAAGTTCTCGACCAACGCGAGCAGGTGGTTAGCAGTGATACTGTGAGCAAACTCGCTGGACCCCTGCTCGATCAAGTTCGGGTCGGCGTACAGGAGACTTCAGTCGCCGACCCACTCCACGACATCGACGAGGCCCTCGCCGATGTATCAATGCTCGAAACCGCTGCGCCACAAGTCATTCATCCCGAGCCTTACATCATTCTCACTGACGAAAATAGCCGCCCACCCGGAGAGGTCAGAACCATTTGGTCGACTCTTTTCAATCTCACAGAGTACGTCATTTGGACACGATATGTAGACAATGAGGGTAACGTCGTCGAGAAATCCGAGACGATAACCTTCACCACTTCTCTCCTATCTCTTTTCGACACCGAGACTGGTTTCCTGCTTCATCAGGTCGATATCGACGATGATGGCGACGATGACATTCAGGTTGGTCTCACCATCGACATGAACGACCCAGAGCTCGATGGAACCACACTCTCGGTCGCACCTCAACTCGATTACAAGATCAGCGTGCTGTCCTCAAGTATGACCGATTCCGATTGGGATAATCTCGAAACTCTAGAAGTGAGTCTTCTCAAAGCATTCGCGTATTCCGATGGAGTCCTTACCGAGGGTGAATCATACGTTTGGGTTATTGATTCAAAATTCACTCACACACCTCGCGATTTCACTCTCGGAGTCGGTCTTGAGAGATTCTACTTCGATCTCTCAGCAGCGGGCTCGGATTTCCTCCTCTCGATTATCAGTGCGCTGAACTTAGGGATGTTCACCGGCGGTGATGAATCAGGAATCACCATCGCTTCCATCACCGCCCCATACCAGATATCAATCGACAATTCTGGCCAGACCGACTGCCCAGAGCGCTACTCGCCGATTGAACTCACAACTCTTCCATCCAGTCAAATCTCCTGTGGCGTCACAGCAGGCTTCGGCTACGTCCACTATTCCCCTCCGGATCTCGAAGATGAACGAGACGTCTGGGAGGTGGCCTACATCGAAGCCGCAATTCACCCCAATCGTCTCTCCACGATCTTACCCGAACAGGTCGATGTCACAATCCGTACTGACAGCACGATGGCCGACGGCACGGGCAGTGCTGGTGAGAATGGCCTGACAACCGTCGAGTACTGGGCCGATGAGCGGGCAGATCTCCACATTCACTTCCACGAGAACCGCTCAGAGGTTCCGCCCGAGAACGCCGATGGATCTTATGGCAACTCTACCGACTCCATTGGCTGGCTTCGAGGAATGCCTGCTGGCAGCCTCACCACAGAGGAGATTGATCGTACTTTCACCATGCTCGGTTCAAAGTCCGAGCCTCAACTACCTGGTGGCCAGCCGAATCGCCTCGGCCTTATCATCGGCGTCAAAAATTTCACCCGCGACACCTCGCAGAACGTCGATGATTCCTCCCTCCCTGTCAATCCAGCATACCCACCAAAGACTCTCGTTCTGGTGCGGTCAGTCCAATCGGTTGAGGAGGTCGAGTATCATTCTTGGATGAAACGAGGTGGCGCAGCCACCGACCATCGGCGGATCGAAATTACTGCTCAAGATATCCCGACCGCCGTCGTGCTCTTCGGCTCATTCGAATTAGGTGGAACCGAAGGGGCCGACACAAGCCTCGATTCAGCTGAAAATATCGATTTCATGTCGAGGATATTCGATGTTGTACTGATTAACATCGTCGACCTCTTCCTCGACATTGGCACTATTCTGAACGACATTCCATCTGCCACCGTCGACGTCATCAGCGGTGGTGTAGGTGGCTCCGGTGGTCTCTCAGGGCAGACTCTTCACCTATTGATGAATGATAATTGGCAAGCCGACCGGCAGGCCAGATCAATATCAGAAATCGGCCTGCAGATCGGTTCAAGCCCACATCCTACAATGCCGGGCGACCATTTGATTCTCGCAAAAGACAGGCAATTGGAGACAGTTCAAGGGCGTCAAGGTCCGATGGTGCCCATGGTGGTTGTAGCAGCGAGTTTACGTTTCAGTGGTCTGAGTGCGTTCACTCTAGTTGATGATCTTGAGACGGAATTCCAACGATTTTCACTTCTGACTACATCCGAAAAAGAGTTCTCATTCCTTTACATCGATCACCAATCCAACGACCTCAGTGGCGCAGCCCATCAAGGCGTCCGAATATCCGATATTCCCGACAACCTCTCTGCCGAACTCACACCTCAACTCGCAACATACCAAGCTAGTTCAACCATCGATAGTATCAGTTACACTGGTATCGATGGTGACCAACGGCAGGCGACTCACATCCTCGATTTGCCCGCCGAGTTTGAGATTGAATTTGGCGATGTGACGACTTGGAGCGCTTCAACACCGATTTCGACCATTCATGCCCAACTCACAGATGCTGCAAATCCTGTGACGATGGGCGGCGATCATTTCCTCTTCCATCACGAGCCGACCGATGGCACCTCGACTATCTCGACTCGTATTTCGGGCTTGCAGGAGGTCGGCTGGCGAGCACCGGCCGAACCGGGTGCCAGTGGAGCAATTGGTCGTGGCACCGCTTTCATGACCACCGCCGGCGATCGCACGATGAGCATCAATGTCGA
>CAXGBP010000044.1:0-6529 GCA_964007685.1 uncultured Candidatus Poseidoniales archaeon
GCCATCCGCGTCGTTACCATTGGGTGACTTGCTCTCACTCACGGTCCCATCCCCATTTCGAGGGTATCTGACCCCTATTTGAGAGCGCAGGGTTGTATTCAGCCGTAGGCTGTGATTTAACGAGACAAGTTGATTCTCCCAGTTTCACTTACTGGGAGGGAATCTCTCTCCCTCTCTCGTCGGGCTTCAGGAACTCAAAAGGTAACCTGGAAAGAAGCCTCGCAAGCCGGGCAATTCAACTGACGCTTCCCCGGTTTAGGTCGAATCCTCAGCGTCCGCTCACAGCCCGGACAATCAATCTCGACCTTCACCACTTTCTCTGTCAGCACGAACCCTCCGGAGCAGGCTCCACAAGTGAGGTCAATCGGACGCTCCTCCGTTCCCGCGACAAGGATCGTGTGACAGTGCGGGCACGGGATTTTTTCTTCTATGAGCGCCTCGATTGTTGGTTCATGACTGACTTTGCAAATAGCGCCGCAGACTTCGCATTCTCGCTCGCCGAGTCCGGGTGGTAACATGTGCTCGCAGTGAGCGCATTCGGCGAGCGGCGGCGCGTGCTTCGACTCGACCTCGACTATGTCCGTCACGCGCCTCGCTCCTCGTTTCGGTTAATCAAGCGGTCGATGGCGGGCTCCCCCCACCACTGGAAAAGAGCACTCCGAACGCCTCGCGAATATCGTGTACCAAGCCCTTCCCAAGGTCCGTCAGAACGCCAATTCGCCCTCCTGCGCCTGCGACGAACATGCCGTTGAGAATGATCAAGAAAACACTTGCCTCGTGGATTGCAATTCCAGCTGCAATGCTTGTGTTGATGCCTGCGAGAGCCGTGATTATGAGCAGAACTGTGACTCCTACCGATACTGCGATATTCGCGTTGACAATTGCTCTCGTTCGCTTCGAGAGCTGAATTAGATTTACCAATGCTCTCGGGTCTTCGCCTGGGATTAGAACGTCTGCAGCGTCGAGATTGACTTGCTCTCCACTGCCTACGGCGACTCCGATGTCAGCTGCCGCTAATGCTCCGGAGTCGTTGAACCCGTCTCCAGCCATCAGTGTCCGACTGATTTTTGCTCGCTCGGCCACCCATGACGCCTTTCCTTCGGGATCGACGTTTCCTCTGCAGATTGTGGGGTCAATCCCAAGCCGCTTCGCGAAGGCCTCGACCGAGGCCTGCTCGTCGCCACTGAGAATTTCGACGCTGATGCCTTGCTCCTGGAGTTTGTTGACCATTTCTTGTACGCCTTCGCGCGCGTCATCGTGTGCGAAGGTGAATGCGGCGACTGCCTCGCCTTCTATCGCTAGAACGCTGGCTCCGTAGCCAGCGTGTCGGCTATCGGCGAGGGCTGCATCGATATCATAGGGAATCTTGACGCCCTCGCCCATCAGCCAATCGGCTCGTCCGAGCATCAGCGACTGCCCGCGCATCGAGCCGCGGACTCCCGCATCGCCATCTTCGATTTCTGTAACTTGAGTGACGGCCTTGCTGCGCTCGGCCGATGCTTCGATCAGAGTTTTCGCATACGGGTGATTACTGCGCTGCTCGAGTCCTGCTGCAATCCGCAGCGCACTCTCCTCGGTTTCGTCTCCGGCCACGGCGATTGCTACCAATCGTGGCCGGCCACTGGTCAGAGTCCCAGTCTTGTCGAGCAAAGCCAGTTGGATTCCTGCAGCGGCTTCGATAACATCGCCTCCTCTAGCTACCAAGCCGCTGGCAGAAGCGGTTGAGAGCGCCGTTGCGTGAGGCACCGGCGCGGCGAGAAGTAGTGAGCAGGGGCATGAAACGACCCACAGAACCAACATGCCGACGATATCGCCGGTAGCCGCGCCGTAAATCGCTGAGCCGACCAAAACCAGCGGAACCCAGATTGCGGTGAAGCGCTCAATAATCGTCTGAGTGCGAGTGGGTTGTTCGCGGTAGCGACGAACCAACTCGATTAGGTCGGCGAGGCGGGTATTCTCACCAGTCGCTTCCGCCTTGATGTGTATAGGCCCGCGTGTGAGGGTCAGTCCCGCCTCGACGAAAGAGCCGAAGGTCACAGAGACTGGCATCGGCTCCCCAGTCAGAGGTGCGCGGTCAAGCGCACCCGAACCATCGACAATCGTCCCATCAACTGGCACAACCTCTCCAGAGCGCACCTCAACCACATCACCCGGCTCCAACGCAGCAACCGGAGTCCACTCATCATCACATGGATTCTCAATCTCATGTTGAGAGTGGTCATGTCCAGAATTACCAGTATCAGTCTTGCTCGCAATAATCAGCCGCGCTCGTCGTGGCAATCGATCCAATCCGCCTTGCATCGACTCGCGCGCACGAACCAGCGCACTCTCCTCCATATGAGCGGCCAGAGCGACCAAACCAGTGACCACCAAAGCCTCGGGCCATTCCTTGAGATAGAGTGCCCCCAAAACAGCCAGTGAAGTCAGAACTTGGAAGCCAAGAACGCGATTTTGAACGCTTGCAATCGCAGCTTGAAACATTGGTAATCCAGCGAATAAAACGCCGATTCCTGCCACTGCTGCGGCAACCGACCAATGCAAATCCATCTGTTCGATAATGAAAACGCCGGCAAGCAATGGAATCGTCAAAACTGCGCCCAGTAATTGCACTTGATCAGGGCGCAGCCGGTCATTTTTCGACTCACCCAGAGTGTATTCACCGAGTATACGTCGAAGTCCTTCATCAGTCATTTCTGTCACTTTTGGCGAGTCGGTCGGAACCCTTTGAATCTCAATCCGACCGTCATCCAGATTGATATTGAGAACGCCAGGAACGTCGAGTAAAGCGTTGCGAAGACCCTTGCGATCGATGCCCAATCTTCGAGCCACTTCGCCTGAGGTTTTTCCTTGAACGAGACGCCATTCGACCTCCGGCGCGTTACCCAGACTCTCGAGTACCGAAGACACACGAGACACACGCCCGCGTGCAACGTCAAGTTCGATTCGAACACTTCCTTCGGTAGCGGACACCACCACCTCATCGATTCCAGGTAAACGGTTGACTGCTCGAGTTGCCTTCATCGCGCAGTCGGGACAATCCATGCCTCGCAGCGGCCATTCGAATCGCTCGACACCGTCGACGACTAGTTCCGGCGCGACAAACACTTCGGAATCCGAGCTGGGTCCTGCAATTGGAGTGACTTGCGCCATGGATCCATCGTCAAGAATCAATTCGTCAACTGGTGCGGCTGCAGCAGCACGCTTCTCACGCGAGGAAGCGATGCGAGAGCGAACTCCGTCGACACCTCCGGAGATGGCTCCTCGTAGACCGGAAAAAAGCCCGCCTCGCGAATCGCTTGAGTCAGAATTCGACTTCGCAGAGGCGGGACGCGACTCAGGTTTTGCCTGAGTCGAAGCATCATCCTCATCATCAAGGATCAGAAAATCCTCCTCGCTCACGGCTGACGCACAGGAGGGGGCCACATGAATCTGCGGCTGCAACGATCAAAGCGACGTGTGGTGCAGGTGGCAGGATTCGAACCTGCGAAGCACTACACAGAGGATCTTGAGTCCTCCCCCTTTGACCACTCGGGTACACCTGCAAGAGGCGCGAGCCGTGAATCCCTCTTGATTCCAACGGCTCAAACCCCACTCATCAGTAATCAAGCAGGGAACGCGACGGAATGTTTGATGTAGCGCCCGCGAAGGAACCTCTATTGGACGCTCGGAGGAGCAGGAGTCAACGCGCATTAGGACTGGCAATCAACGCGCATGAGGACGGGGTGAGAAAAGCATGAGATTGAGCAATCACCAACTCCAGACGGTCGAGAAAGCACTCTTTGAAGTTGCTCGAAAACAGAAATCTTCGGCCAAACCTGTTGAACTCCCCTTACCCGATTTCTGGGCCTCAGTGGGCCAACTAACCGCACATCTTGAGGCTGAACTTGCAGATACTGTTCGAGCCGAGGGGATGACAGCGAAAGCGCAGATGCATACCCGTAGGCTCGGTAATGTCCGAACTTTGGTGACGGACCTAACACGCATTCGATTGAACGCCTTCACTCAGCACGCAGTGCTGGTGAATCTGATGCGAGGTGGTGGAGCCGAGGCGGCCGCTGCCGTGCAGCATCTGAGTGTGATTGATTGGGAGCGACACGATCCAAGTGAACGCGCTTACTATCAGAGCCTCAGTCATCTTGTTGACAAGTACAAGCACGATGTTGCTTGGAAACAATTAGTGAATGGGAATAATGGTGGCAACGGCCACGGTCTGCCTTTTGCGAATCCGGGGCCGAACGCTTCACTTAGCGAATTTTCTGAACCGGCTTCTGCAACACCCGAAGCCGCTGCTATGCCAGCGGTGGCACCTTCACCGACAGCGCCGCCAACTACAGTTCCGGCCTCCGATAAACGCGATTCTTGGGAAGACCCCGATTTCGATGAGGAGGACCGAATTCGTGCGATGGACGCCTATCCTGACCGCGCGACCGGAGCCGACCCACATCCACCGAGCGAGATTAGTGTCGTCGAAACGCTCGGCGGCGACCTGATGAGGATTCGAATCTTGCAGGATTTATCCGATCCTATCATCGGCGAGGATGGTTCAGAGATGAACCTCGCCGAGGGCGATGTCGAGTCCTGTCCAATCCTAATCGCAGAGACCCTAATCGCCGCTGGGCTCGCTGTCGCAGCCCCGCTGTGAACGTAAAATGGCATTTTTGTTTGTGAATTAATTTCCCAAACCAAGCGCGCCAATGATTATCCGGCGCCGGACTACGATGCTCGACCTGCGGTGGATAACATGGGCAAGACGGTCACAAAGAAACAACTCAAGGAAATGCGCCGAACTTTCGCAGCGGACAGCTCTGCGAAGATGGCACAGAACGCGGTCGCGAATAACGACCTACTCGATGTCGCACTCGACCGCGCTATGGTGCAAGACATCGATTTCTCCTTCTCCATAAAGCTCGACAAGTGGAAGGTCACCAATCAGCGACGCAGCGGGCGGTGCTGGCTTTTCGCCACGCTCAATCTCTTCCGCCCGAGCACGATGGCCAAACTGAACGTCAAGAATTTTGAGTTCAGTCAATCGCATATCCACTTCTGGGACAAATTCGAGCGGGCCAATCATTTCTACGAGGCGATTATCGACACCGCCGACCGACCCGTCGACGACCGTACAATCGGCTTCCTGTTAGGCGATCCGATAGGTGATGGCGGGCAGTGGAATATGGCGATGAATCTCATCCGCAAGCACGGCCTAGTCCCTAAGTCAGCTTACCCTGAATCGAAGTCATCATCCAACACTCGCGGGATGAATGCCAATCTGAAGGATATCTTGCGCAGTGGTGCGAGTGAAATTCGCGCAATACTCGAGGCCGGCGGTACCGCCGCCGAGGCTCGCGCTCACAAAGAATCTCGGCTCACCGACATCTGGCGAATCCTCTGCATTCACCTTGGAACCCCGCCCGAGAAGTTCGATTGGCAGTGGGAGGATAAGGATGGCAAGTTCCACCGAAGAGGGAAAATTACGCCTCAGGAATTCGCCGCCGAGTACGTCGAAATCGATTGGGAGGACTATGTCTGCATCGTCAACGACCCGCGCAACGAATACTACAGTACATACACGGTTGACTATCTACAAAACGTCGCAGGCGGGCCTCCTGTTGTGTATCTGAATGTGCCGAGCAGCGAGATGAAAGGCATCACTCAGAAGCTGCTCGAGGACGGGCTTCCGGTCTGGATGGGATGCGATGTTGGCAAGCAGATGCACCGGAAGCGTGGTCTGTGGGATGCAAAACTGTTCGACTTTGGGGCGCTTTATGGGGCTGAATTTGGTATGGACAAGGCTGACAGGCTTCGATTCGGCCAGACGATGATGACCCATGCGATGTTGTTCACTGGCGTCGATGTCGTGAATGGTAAGCCTCGACGCTGGAGGGTTGAGAATTCCTGGGGTGACAAGGAGTCTGGCCGCAAGGGATACTACACGATGAATGACTCATGGTATGACGAATATATGTTCGAAATTGCATGCCCGAGCGAATATCTCAGCGATGAGATGCGCGAGGGCTTGGAAACCGAACCCATCGTTCTACCAGCATGGGACCCGATGGGTTCGTTGGCGCGCGATGAAGCGCTTTCCTGACTCGATCATCCAAGATGTCGTAGTGACAGTTCGATGGTCACTGAGTCTGGATAGTCGATTCGAAGGACGCGGCGAAGAGCCTTTTCGTCCTTCGCTGCACTCGTTACGAGTTCCAAGAGTCTCTTGTGAACGCGCATCTCCCAGTGATCCCAGGTTTCAGCGCCCTCGCCGTCCGGGCTCTTGCGGCACGGAACTACGAGGCGGCGAGTTGGAAGTGGGATTGGACCGCGAAGGTCCACTCCAGTCTCGTCACAAATCGCCTTAATCTGCGAACAGACCATGTCGACATCCTGATGGTTCTCACCAGTCAGTTTGATCTTGGTGATGACAGGCATTTCACTCGCTCCGAGTCTTCCGCCTTCTTCACCGAGTTCACTTCTTCTCGATCTTGATACAAACGCCAGCTGCGACGGTCTTACCCATGTCGCGGATAGCGAAGCG
>CAXGBP010000045.1:0-6507 GCA_964007685.1 uncultured Candidatus Poseidoniales archaeon
AATGTGTGACGTAGAGTGTGCGGAGACAAACGAGAGCGTGGGATGTCAGCCTCATCGGCCAATCTATCAATCAATTTCTGAATCGAGCGCGGATTGATTCTTCGACCGCGACTCGACAAGAATAGCGATCGCTCGGAATCCTCATCATCGATGAGATTCGAACGAAGAGCACGAATTGGATTCCAAGCGGCAATAGCCTCAGTGGTAGACTTCGTGAAGAGCACAGTCCGATCCTTCTCACCCTTGCCTCCAATCACCAAAGCAGACAGGTCATCGTGATCGACATCGTCGAGGTCGAGATTGCATAATTCGGAGACCCGCAAGCCAGTGTCGAGCATCGTAGTGACTACAGGATGAGCGAGCGGGTCTTCCATTCTCAGAGCCGCGGAGCGCACTTTGAGCACCTCTGACCGGCCCAAAGGTCGCGGCAGAGGGCGCCTGCGCGCCGGCCTCTGCACCCACTCAGGAATTGAATGTCCAAGCCATTTCATCAGATGAGAAACAGCTGCAATTCTCGCGTTAATCGTAGCCGGTCGCATCTCACCAAGCCCGTTCAACCAAGAATCGATGCGACCGAAGGAAGGGTCAGCGCGCTCATAGAAAATACGGACCGGAATCGTTTGAGCTACATCCCAATCAATCTCATCCTCATCCGGTAGCGCAGTAGTCGAAAACCCGCGCGCTGCGACCGTGTAAGCACGAATCGTGTGTTGCGATTTCTTCTCAGCGCGCAATTGTCCAATCCAGCATTCGAACCAAGGAAGTGCGGCCAAGCGGATCAAGCGTGTGGGAAGAACCGATTGAACGGAGGAAGTATCGAACCGCCCCTGCCTAGCCTCTCGGCCAGCAAACCCTCCATCATCGCTTTCCATATCGCGTTCCCTCGCCTCTCTCCGTCGCGAACGACGGGTGCATCCCTGCCCATACGGGCGAACCCAAGTTGTTCTATCTCGACTTGAATGCTTCTGATGTTGCGAGCCGTGTGGCTCCTGTTTGTGGGCGTGCTTTGAATCGCCGTATGCGCGATTTTTGATGGAGCCGTGCGACTCGACTCTGATGTCCCAAAAACTTGGGTTTGAGACGATTTCACTCTGTTAGCAGAGTGTTGTCCGGCGCTGTTGCATCGGGCAACTGCGCCTCTGCGCGGCCTTGTTCGCGGACCGCTGATAGGCGCGCGTCGAGGTGCTGGGCTACGGCTGCTGCGACATTGACGCCCGAGGCGCCCTCGATACCCTCGAGTCCTGGACTTGAGTTTACTTCGAGGACGAGAGGGCCATCACGGGATTCAAGCATGTCTACACCCGCGATATCCATTCCTAGAATATTGGCTGCAGTGAGCGCGACCGAGATGTGTTGCTCACTGAGATGAACGCGCTCGACGCGGCCTCCCAAATGGAAGTTTGAACGGAATTCGCTACCGGAAGCGCGGCGTCGCATGGCGGCGGTTACCTTACCGCCGACCACGAAAACTCGAATGTCCTGACCGTGTGATTCCTCGATATAGGTCTGGACCAACGGGCGCATTCCTCGCTCGAGCATCTGTTGCACGAGTTGGTGAGCTTGCTGGTGATTATGGACAAGGAAGACACTCGAACCTTGCGTGCCTTCAGTCGCCTTGACCACGCACGGGACACCACCAGCACGCGCAATGGCGCTGTCGGTGTCCTCGATGGAAGCCACGTGCGCAGTGACTGGAATTGGAACTCCTGCGTCGGCCATCAATTGGCTGGCAAGCAACTTGTCTCGGCTTTGTTGAATCGAAAGAGAAGGATTGAGGATGATTACTCCCATCTGCTCGAATTGCCTGACGATGGCGACACCGCGGCGTGTGATCGAATATCCGATTCGCGGAATCACCGCTTCGCACTCGACAGGCCAGCCTCGGTGGAAGATGCGACCTCCCTTCTCATCGACAACCACAGTCAGAGATAATGGGTCGAGAATCCGGACTGCCCAACCAGTCTTCTCCGCTTCCTCAGCGAGACGTCGCGTCGAGTACAACCTCGGGCCGCGTGAGAGGATGACCAAGCGTGGGTCCATGTCTGCGGCCGACCGCCAACCGTTCTTGAGTCTGACGGCTGAACCTTGCTTCTGCATCACTGCCTGATTTGCTCCAGAATGCCCCCTAATCGCAGTGTTTCAGGCGGTTTCGGCGGTCTCTCGCACGCGTGCGTATCCGCGTTCCGCAAAGCGGAACGCCGAAGGGGTTGAAAGCCCCGCAGCGAGACTGCCGAGCGTTCGATGAGCAGGAGGGATGAGTCTGGACCGTGATTCACTATCGGCGATGAAGGTCTCCGAACTGCGGGAACTCTGCAAGGAGAACGGACTCTTCGTATCGGGGAATAAGACCGATTTGATCGACCGATTGCTCGGAGAGGAGAGTGTTTCTCCGATTGCCGAGCCGAGCAAGAAATTACCAATTTCTGACGAGGGAAGGGGCGACGCGATCGATCGTCTGTTGGCTCGCGTCGAAGCCGGCGGCGGTGGAATGCCTGATTCCGAGCCGGCAATTGACGAGGATTCAGAACCCGATGTGCTCGAGGCCGAGGTCTTCGAAGCCGATATCATAGAGGCCGAAATCGAAGTACCGCCCGCGCCTGAGGAAGTCCTTGCAGTCGAGCCAGAGGTAATTCTCGATACAATCATCCTCGAGGAGGAGGCTCCTGCGCTTATCCTCGAAGAAGAGGATGAGGACCCTTGGACTGGTGGTGTTCTAGCCGAAGAGGGGGCGACTACACTCATCGCTGACGAAATCGTACCCAAAGCCGATTCTGAGGCATCGATTACCATCACCATCCCAAGCCTCTCTTCGATCGAGCTCTCACCGAAGACTATCGGCGCCGTCACTATTGTCGCACTAATCCTCGGTGCCATTGGCTTCGCCCTCTTCATGCAACAGGACTCATCTTTCGAAGCGCGCAGCCTCCATTATGGAGACAGTATGCAGTTCAACATCGGAACTTCGAGTATTCAGGTAGAAGGTGACGACATGGTTGCGATATTCCGAAACGCCGCAGGAGGAGCACTCGATGATGCCTGCGGCGAGCTCACAGCAGAGATTACTACCGGATCTGGGAGCATCAGTATTCGGGAGGGTGAATCAAGTGAAATCATCCACCCTTCCGACCAACAATACATCGGCGCAGTAAGCGCTTTGGACGCTTACGGTAGAAGCCATCTCGCCGCTGAAAAAGTCCTCACTCATTCGATGAATATCGACCTCGACGGAAAGACTTGGAGAAGTACCGACGACTGCGGTAATACAGGTTGGATTCTTGAGGATAATAACGTCGATATGACGACGCGGACTTGGACAGATATCGGCGATAAGCAGTTGATTCGAACGAGCACAGACTTGACGATTCGCGATGTCGATAACCGCGCTACGAATCTTGAAGCTACGACCTTTGGGCTCGATTCGATTTCGGGATTAGGGGTTGCCACTTCCTACGTTTTGCTTCCATTGACGCCTCTAGATTTGCACGAATTCTTTGGCGATGTCTCCCTGACCTCCGGTTCAACTTCGGCTGATGGTGATGAGTGGTCTTGGTCTGTTGGCGAAGAGATCAATGACGGAGTCCATGGTCTCGTCTATCCGATATCGATGTCGCATACTGAGTTCGATGCCTGCAATGGGCACCTCAACTTGGATTTGTTAGTCAAGAGCAGCGTGCCGTGGCCGGTGCAGCAAGATGCGAGCATCATACTCGACAAAAGTCAGAAATCGAGCGAGTGCGGACTGATTGAATCCTCGCTCTCCGATGCAGCTCTACCTGATGGGAGAGTGACTATTTCTTTCTCGATGCGCGCGACGAGCAATGATAATGGCGAGCGCGCAATCGATTGGTTAGCAGATTACACAAGCAAGCCTGGGCCGGGCGAAGACCGTCCTGGAACCAGCGCCCAGCGTTCCTGGGGAGTAGCGATGCCTGACGAGAGCGAGCGGCGTGACTGGGACCTTGAATCGGCGCTGGAATGTACGGTGGCCAATTTCCCATCGAGTGGCGTGGCCACCGCCATCGAGGCCGGTGGATATGTCTGGAAGGCCTCGACGGTTCTCGTCGATGGAACATCGCAGTGGAACATGTCCTGGGTGACAGAGGATGAACGAGCAGGTTGGACCGTTGTACGCGAGCGAGACGGAGGTTGCGCACTCATCGATGACGAAGACATGGACGATGGATCAGTGCAATGGAATCGTAACGCAATCCCAGATACTCTGACCATGCAGGCTCTCGAGTCTCGACTTCTGACAAGCTCTCGATACCCCGTTTTGAGCCAATATATCAACGATGGATCTGGTGAGTGGGCGGACGATGTCGAGTATGGATATCGGCTCACGGTGGCTGAGGAGAATGATATCTTCGACATCGTTCCAGTCAGTATCGGTCAAGGTGCAGTCAGCGTCGGCGCAGATAAGACCTGGACCGATAGCAATAATCGCGAACACAGCGTGACTTTCACGATGGATGCTGAGAACGGTCGCATGCTCGGTTGGTTCCATTATTGGGCGCCTAACTGATTCGCTGTCCGGTGAGCCGGCCAGGGCTGTGGAACGCTACTGAGTTGACTCAAAACTGGCGGCACATTCAACATGCGCTCGAGCGCCGCAGGCGCTCGTATGACCCTTGATGAAGAGCGGGAAGAATTGCCCGAAGTAGGGGCTGCCCCGCTCATCATCGATGCTGATTTCGTAGAGGTTGAGGAGGACCGAGGACTACCTTCGCTCGACGCGGTCGAAGAAATCAGCACCGCCCGCGCGAGGAAACCACTCGACCTGCCAAGGGGTCCAGAAACACCTGAGGGTCGGGCACGTGTCGTGACTGTGATCAATCAGAAAGGTGGAGTTGGTAAGACCACGAGCGTCATCAATATCGCTGCTCAAATTGCTCTGCGCGGCCACCGAGTCCTCGTCATCGACGCCGACTCCCAAGGAAATTGTGCAACCGGACTCGGTGTCGACAAATCCCGAGTACGAACCACCACGCGTGACCTCATGCTGAACCCAGAATGCGCGGTCGACAGCCGCCACGCGACAGCAGTCGACAATGTCCACATTATCGTCGGCGATCGAACCCTCGTCGGCCTAGAACAGGAGATGCTCAGACAACTCGGCAGAGAACGCCGATTAACCGAAGCATTAGCCCCACTCTTACCCCATTACGATCTCGTTCTCATCGACACTCCACCATCCCTCGGACTCGTCACAATAAACGCACTGGTAGCCAGTGACGGTATAGTAATCCCAGTCCAGACCGAGTACTTCGCACTCGAAGGTCTCGCCATGCTTGCAGGTACAATCCGCGAGGTCAGAGGGCTACTCAACCCGCGGCTCGGTGTGGACGGAGTGATGCTCACTATGCACGCCCCAACCTTGCTCAATCAACAGGTTGCAGCGGAGGTCAAGGAAGCCTTCCCAGAACTCGTCATCGAACCCTCTGTACGGCGCAATATCAAACTGGCTGAGGCCCCAAGCCACGGCATCCCCATCCACCTCCACGACCCCACGAGCAACGGCGGCCAGGACTACCAGGAAGTGGCAGGCGTACTCGAGGCTCGCTGGGGGCTGCTCTGATTGGCTAAGCGTGGGCTCGGGCGAAGTCTCGCCGATATTGCTGAGGCAAGTGGCGAGGGGCCTGATCTGAGTTCGTTCGTCGAATCCGAAAATGAATCGGAGATGGGAGCGGATTCGCCCAATGCCGCTGTGTTGTGGATGATCTTCGGCAGTATCTGTTTCGGGACGATGAACGCCCTCGTGAAGTACACCAGCGGACTCGATGGCGTCGATGTCTGGGTTGTGATTCTGGTTCGCTCGGCAGTGATTGCATTCGCGGTCGCTGCCTTCGCTGTGAGTCGAGGAATTTCATTGAAGATGAACGACCCCAAGACTATGTTTCTGCGTTGTGCGGTTGGCCTGACTGCGATGATTTTGTATTTCTCGGCGCTGGCTCGGATTCCGATTGGACAAGCCGTGACATTGCAGTATACAGCCCCACTATTCGTTGCACTGCTCTCCGGTCGCATAATCGCTGAAAAGGTCTCACCAGCAGTTGCGGCACTCGTTATCACCGCATTCGGTGGTATCGTTCTCATCGTTTCTCCAAATCTGAGTGGAGTCGAGCCGGATGCACTTCTAGCGCTCGGCTCGGGCTTTTTCGCAGCACTGGCTTACATCTACGTGCGCGAGCTGCGAAAGACCGATTCTGCTGCTTCAGTCGTCTTCTGGTTCGCAGCATTTTCTGTAGCGGGTTCGATTGTTCAGGCGGCTCCGGATTTGTTCACTCTTGAAACTAATACAATCGCGGCTTTGGTCGGAATTGGTATCGGAGCAGGAGGAGGTCAGGTTGGGATAACGATGGCTTACCACAAAGCCAACGCTGCTTGGGTCAGCGCTTTCTCTTACCTCACGGTAATCGTTGCCACCGCCTACGGATTCTTCCTGTTCGATGAGGCGCTGGCGCTGTCTGATTGGGCGGGCGGCTTGCTGATTGTCGGCAGCGGAATTGC
>CAXGBP010000046.1:0-6453 GCA_964007685.1 uncultured Candidatus Poseidoniales archaeon
CGGTGATATTGAGCGACTCTGGGACAGAGATCAACTCTGTGCTAGCGATGATGCTGTATTCATCGGAACGGGAGTTTGTCCAGGCCGAACCTTCGGCGTAGAGGCTCTCTCGGACGGACGTTACTCGGTTCAGTCCGAGGTAATCGACGTAGCGAGTGGGGGCCACAGATTCGTCGACAATATCCGCTCAGCCTGAATCTGATTCCATAATTCGCGGGCAAAGGCTTCATCTCCCAAACCCACCACGTCGTGTTGAGGTTCGTTCATGGACACTGAACTACTTGAGAGAACAGCGCGAGAACTTGTTGCACCCGGACGAGGAATCCTCGCCGCCGATGAAAGCAATGGAACGATGTCTAACCGCCTTGCAGCTGTCGGCGTCGAACCATCTCCTGAGGCTCGTAGAGCCTACCGTTCCAACATCTTCGCAACCTCTGACTACCAATCGGCAATTAGCGGTGTGATACTCTTCGATGAGACGATCCGTCAGAAGATGAACGATGGAACTCCGATTCCAGAATATCTCACCAGTCGTGGCGTTCACCCTGGAATCAAAGTAGATACTGGAGCCAAGGAATTAGCACACTACTCCGGTGAGAAAATCACAGAGGGGTTAGACGGACTTCGCGAGCGCTGTGCTGAATACTTCGCCATGGGAGCTCGCTTTGCAAAGTGGCGCGCTGTCATCCGAATTGGAGAGGGGATGCCGAGCGAGGCCAACCTCTCAACCAATGCTCACGCCCTCGCTCGCTACGCAGCGATCTGCCAAGAACAAGGCCTCGTCCCAATCATTGAGCCGGAGGTTTTGATGGATGGCGAGCACGATGCTCAGACTTGCTACGATGTTACTGCGAGAATTCTCGATGAGACATTCGCAGCTTGTGAAGTTCAGAGAGTACACATCCCTGGAGCTTTACTGAAGCCGAACATGATTCTACCAGGAACGTCCTCTTCTGACCAAGGTAGCCGAGAACAGGCAGCTCAGATGACTGTGGATTGCCTGACCAACCACGTCCCACACAATTTGCCTGGCATCGTCTTCCTTTCTGGCGGCCAGTCCGACGAGGACGCGACCGCCCATCTTAATCTGATGAATGGCATGGATGTTGAACACCCATGGCAGCTTTCGTACTCTTACGGCCGAGCCCTGCTCGCTCACGCATTACAGACTTGGGCAAGCGGTTCCAATGAAGATAGCCAAGGTGCCTTCGCTCACCGCGCAGCGATGAACAGCCTCGCCCGAACTGGCGATTGGTCAGCCGAGTTTGAAGCCTGAATCGACGGTTCCATCGCCTAGGGGGAATCGCACGCTAGATGCACAATCGCTTGAAGCGCGATCAGTTCTGGCCGTCGAGCACACCTGGTCGCAGAGTCCAGACACAGATTTCGTAGCGGCCGGAGAGTGCGCCGCCGCGCTTGGTCGTAGCAACCTTGAGTATGTCCTTGTCCTTTGAGAGGACGTTGCCCAATTGTTGTGGGGTGGTGCCATGACGCATCGTCGAGTTGACGTGCTCGAGGATCTCGGTCGTGTTCGCCTCGCCCCTCTCGTTCAGGAATTTCTTAATCTTCTGTCGTAGTCTTGTTGTGCGCATATTTAGCTCTCCTTTCGTTGTTCGAACCGCTTCCTCTCGTGATGCTTAACCCAAGTGTTTGAGGCCCATTCCGAGACGGGTGACTCGGAGCGCCTCATACCACTCTTGCGAACAGTACCGATGCGGGTAATCTGATCATCCGCTTCTAGGATGCTCGTGATGTCCGCAGGGCTGTTCGCTGGGTCGATCTGGCTAGAGAGCCAAGTCGAGATCTCGATGGTGTTACGCGGCCGCTCAGAAAGGTAGTTTCGAATCAGTTCACGCAGGTTTTGCGAGCTCATTTCCGTCTCATCCTCCGTCTCAATCCGGCCGCTTAACCAGTCCGTTACCGACAGGACGGCAGACGTTGATATAACAGTTCTGCACCTCTCAGGCTGTCTTAGTTACAAATAGTTGCATAAATTTTGCCTGATTTCACAATTAAACTCGGTGTGGAAATGAAACTGTTATGTTTTCCATAGGAAATGTGTAATGAAATGTAATGAAGTAGTATAATTTAATTAGGACATTCTAACTAATTGAATCAGGAGGGGGTGATTAGTGTCGGATGACTTGCAAATCGGCGTTCCATCGGCTGATTCAGCCAATCTGAAACGGATTCGTAGTGCTCACCGGCGGCGCCTTCTCGATCGGCTCACAGATGGCGGCGCGACAGTGAGTGTACTCGCTCGCGATTCTGGATTGCGAATTCCGCACGCTTCAGCGGAGCTAAGGCGAATGAGAAACGATGGACTGGTCGCCAGTGACCAAGTAGCCGGAGCCCGAGGCGCGCGACTGCATCTGACTCAATCTGGATGGGAGGCAATCCGTTCCGACGAACTTGCAAGGGCGATGGAGGCTCTACCACTACCCTCGCCCTCACACAGATGTTGCTTACTCGCGCGAGATGGAGCCAACCTCCTGTTCGGACTTTTGGCTCCAATCGACTCTCCACTCATCCTGATTCCCGACCGCCCAGTTAGGGCTCCAATTGGTGAAGGGGGCTCCACCGGAAGGGAAGGGGTCTCTTGGACTTGGGCGGCCCTCAGGGAGCGATCTCCACGTTGGTTCGATCTCAGGACGCTTGAGATGCTCCCAGAACCTCCTTCAAGCCATGATCCTGAGAGTATCTCGGCCTATGTCGGAGAGAATCACACACTCGGTATTGTCAGAGCTCGATTAGTCGATGCAGATAGGCCGGTATCACTAGCTCCTGGAATATGGTTTGAATCTCCTGCCCACCGGCCTGACACTCCGCTGCCGGAAGCCAGCCACCACCGTGGCAGCTGGGCACTCGGCAATTGTCACGAGCAATCGCCAGAAATTCGTCCGAAAGATCCAGTCTGTGCGGTTATGGAGGAGAGACTCCCACGCTCGATGCTGCTTCGGACAGCCAGAGCAAATGCCCTTGTCATCGCCGACCTCGGTGGCCTCGATGCAGGAGGTCACGAATATCCCATCTCATGCCTTGACGACTGGATACGACGGGCCCACCCACGACTCATCCCTTCGGAACGCAGGCGTCGCCTCAACAGTCTCAGAGAACGCCTGACATCCACGAGACGGGTGCGCACGGAGGAGTCGACTTGGAGGAGATTTAGGAGTGATTGGGGTGAGTCAACTTTCTCGACGGAAGAGCGCGGGTTACGAATGCTCGATACGCGTGGTCTTGGGGCGACAGCAGTAACTTCGCTAATCGAATGGGCGGTTGGGGAAGAGGAGAGACCGCCTCTGGTTCTGGAGATTTCCGATAACTTACCCGACGATGTTCTGACTGCTGTTATTTCCCATCCTTCACTTCGCCTCACACTCTCGCATTCTACACGTTCTTCCCTGGCTATATTCGACGAACTGACCGTCGACCCTCTCAGGCCTCTGCCGTGGTTACGACTGCGAACTCTAGGCGGGAGAGACCTACCTGTTCGCCTCGTCGATCCAGTGCCGATGAGCCCAGAATCGATTGTCGATAGCGAAGAGGCACCATCTCCTTGGGCTGTGCTCGGATTGGAGGTTGGCGGTGCTGGCGCTGGTTCCACTGCTGATGATTCTTCGATGATTGGTTCTGCAATAGCTCAATTTCCAGAAGGGAATGAGGATTGGTCGAATATGATGGAGGCGAGCTATCCGGTTGCTGCTTGGATTGCTTCGCCGCCGCGGACGCGATGGCATCGATGGCAGCGGTTGCGGTCGCGGCTAGATGCTGAGTGGATTGCTCTACTCGATCTTGATTTCATTCCACTCGAGCGTTTGGCTGAAATTGCTGACGAGGCTCCAGTGAATGTATTGGAGATGTTCGCTGAGAAATTGCGGGCGATGCTTCGAGATGACCCAGAGATAGCTCTGAGGACGAGGCCAGCGACCGATCCATCGCAGGCCACTGAAGGAGCTTCGTGGGTTGCGGCTCAATTGCTGAGCAATGCCGCGTGGTTGCCCGATGACATGCAGGAGGACCTAATCCGTTGGGCTCTCGAGGCTTGGTTGGTGCATCCTCCTGCAGATTCTCTTGATGCATTACAGGCAGTCGATTGGATTCATGGGGGCGAGAGTGCTGATGCGATTGGATACGCTCCCGTTCTGCAAGGTGTATTGCGACACTCGACCGGATTTGAGTTGAATCACGACCTCAAGATATGGTCACTACTGGTCGAGCGGATACGCGATGGTAAGCAATTGGATATCGAGGGGGTTGAGGCAATCGTCGAGAATCTCCCTCTCGATTGGTGGGCGATCCTCGCGCCGGAATTACTGACAAATCTGCTCGCCGAGGATGGCTCGCTCGAATGGCTACTAGAGAATCCTATTCCATGGGCAGCGGCCGTGTTACGGCCGCAGGGCGAGGCGAGCAGTGCTCCTGGCTTACGAGATAGGGTGCATCCGGGATGCTCGCCGGATATTCGTAATGCCCTCGCGCGGCGCTTACGTGCGCGTTACGAGAGAGGAACTCTTCCAGAGGCAACGGCCCCTCTCCTCGACTTGCTTGAATCATTAGACCGAGCCATCGAAGGTGGCTCGCCAGCGACCGGCAGAACCCATCCACTCGTAGGATGGCTGGCCCAGCCGGTCGAGAAATGGCCACCACTGAGCACAGAGATGGCGATGAGCGGTGAGCCACACATCAGCGAGAGGCTGATTCTGCGCAGTTCCGGTTGGCATGAAGGCCTCTCACGAGATCACAGAACATTCTGACGAAACACCCGTAATAACGCCGATTTCGGCATTTTACCTCGCTTTTCAACCTCTCTCCTCCTATACGAGGGGTTCATGAAGGGTCCACCGGACGAATCGACGCCCGACCGGCAACACCGTGCCGACGAAAGCCCCAGCCGGAGTTAGTAGGATGAACCACGGTACCACGGAACGGGATTTGCCGTATGTCGAAGACCGGAATGAGCCACTGCTGTGCTATGATATCCGGAGCAACACATACGGTCGGATTGTGATGGGTCCCCGGACGACTGCGACCGGAAGAGAGCGGAATGACTTACGGGACAACCACACGGTCCAACAGACGTCCCGGGGTGGGTCAGGTGCCTGAGCATTGCGATGAAGGTCACCGTTACGCCCCGGGGCACACCCCTTTTCCAAAGTCCTCAAGACTTCACACACTGGCTGGTTGACGATGCACTCACTAGGATTGGTCGGCGGTACCTTCGACAGATTCCATTCTGGGCATCACGCACTCATCGAACGCGGATTGGCTGAGTGCGTGCGTTTGGAGCTATGGCTTACGAGCGATCACATAGCGAATTCGAAGGATTCGCGGATCGAGTCTTGGGCCGATCGCTCGACAAAAATCCTCACATCGCTTGGTGATTCAGCGGATCGAGTCAGCCTGCACGTGCTGGAGGATGAGGATGGACCCGCTCCTTGGCACGAGACTGCTAATGCGATTCTTTGCACTCCTGAGACTCTTCCTGGTTGTGAGAGAATCAATCAAGCTCGCGCCGCCAATTCCTTGGGCGCTCTCGAGGTTATCGTGACCGAGCACGTGACTGCCCATGATGGCGCTCCGATTTCCAGTTCTCGAGTGCGAGCGGGTGAAATTGACTTGGATGGTGAGCCCTATCTTCCTGCCGATGCGGGGCAGGTCTCGATGATTATGACGCACGAGGTTGAAGCCAATCTAAAGGACCCGTTTGGTCAATTATTCGAGGGTCCTGAGGATGACCCGAGCGTTGCTATGCGGGCCGTGCTGGAGGAAATATTCGGTAGTCCCGGCCCGGTAATCGCTGTGGGTGACGTCACAGTCAAGACTCTGCAAGATCTTGGCAGCCCAGCTGATATTGCCCTTATCGATGGTAAAACAAAGCGCGAAGAGTGGGAACACGCTTCGACCATCGACCATTCTCTGTACAACGATACGCGTACATGTGAGAATCCTGCAGGCCAACTCTCCGCTGGACTTTACCTCGCTTGCGCTGCTGCGATGCAAGCCTGGCGTGAAGATGGTCGTAGTTGCCTCATCAACGTCGATGGGGAGGAGGACCTTGCTCCGCTCCTACTACATCCGCTGGCTCCACTCGGAGCGGTTGTGCTCTACGGTCAACCCGGGCGTGGAGTTGTTCTTCGTTGGACGGGTGCGGATTCAAAGTCGCGCTGCCGTGATTTGCTTGCGGCAATGACTCGTGATTGAGGAAAGTGGGCTCGATGAGCCTGCCGCCGATAATCAGGCCTCAGCCTTGTCGAGCAAATTCAGTCCGACCCCGAATGCGAACGGAGCCACACTGACTGCGAAGACACCTGGGTCGACCCAAGTATTGTTCTGTATCGACCAAGCGAGATAGAAGAGGACACCGCCAACGATCAACCAGTCAGCAAGGGTCTTGCGGATTCCGTCCTTGGTGGAGCTGAGCCCTGAGAGGCAGTTCGGTAGGTCACGAGC
>CAXGBP010000047.1:0-6297 GCA_964007685.1 uncultured Candidatus Poseidoniales archaeon
ACCGATTCTATTTTTGATTTTGAATCGAAATAATCTGCTTCTTGCACCCCCTATGGTCGGGGGTCAAGTTGAACGTGGTTCACCTCTTTATCGCGAATCAAGTTCGCGACTGCATTTCCTCGGCGTGCGTCTGACATGATGGAGGACTTCACCGGACCCAAAGGTCCTCAGCCTCCAACGCCAGTCTGACGCAGCAGCCCGCCGACCGTCCTTCGGTATATGAAGATGACGAGTGGGGTGCGGCCTATAATCGGTGCACTGCGCCGCGATTGTGTAGTCTAGAGCAGGGTGCAATGAAACGCCGTTTTACGGTATAGTTAACATTGGGTTAGAGAGCTTCAATCAGCTCATTCAGCGCCGAAGAATTCCCTCAGTACAGGGTGCATTTCCATGGCCTGTTCCTTCTGAATCTGCTCATATGTTCGGAGGATAATTCCGACCGCTAGGAGCAATCCGGTTCCGGTCGCATTACCAACCGTACCGAGCAAGTCTGCACCGGCGGCGAGAAGACCTACGAATGCACCAGAGAAGATGGTGACAGGAGGAATATATCGCTCGAGAATTCGTTCGAGGACGACCGGATTCTTCCTGAATCCAGGAATCTGCATTCCGGTGCGCTCGATCTGCTTAGCAACATCCTTCGAGCCCATATTGGTAGTCTCAATCCAGAACTTCGCGAAGACTGTCGAACCGGCAGTCATGAATGTCACATAGACAATCACGTGAACCATGACCTGCCAAAGATCGTGCCCGTAGGCATCAGGAGACTGATTCAGCAACGGGATGAGCCAATCACCCACTCCGTTAACCATCGAAGAATACCAAGCGAATCCGCCTGTGGGGGTTGTCGCACCCGGTTCGTATGAACCAAGCCAGGGAGAAATACTCCACGCCCCCTCACTTCCCAATATCGGCACCGTAGAGAGCGTCGGATGGCTCCAGAAGAGGAGAGTAAACATATTCACGTTGGCAAGCAAAGCCGCCATCAAAATCACTGGAATGTTACTCGCATAGACGAGTCTAATCGGGTACTGACCTCTATGGCCACGCACCTTGCCGTGAGTCAGTGGCAATTCGAGTTTGCTCGACTCAGCATATGCCACCACGAGGAACACAATAATCGACGATATCAAGGCAGCAACAGGATTGGCGTGATTGAGTAATATCAATTCGAAACCATTCTGACTTACCAATTCAGAATTCGTTGCTGTGCGCAGGGTGTAGAAGATCATCGGCAGAGTTCCTGAAGGGGGGTTCTGCAAGGAATAGGGAGTTCCCTGAACTGTTGCCAGAGGAGAGAGTGTACCAACGAATGTGGACTGTGCCACACCCGCGGCGATGAATAGCGAAATACCGCTTCCAATACCCCACTTACTGACCAACTCATCGAGCAGGAATACGAGGTATGAACCGACGAATAACTGAGCGACGATAATCGCGTTAGCCCATCCTACACCGTACTGGGTGATGATATCCCCATGTGGGTCGAGGAATCCGTAGACCTGAGGGATGGACTCGATTGGAATCATCAACAAGACGAGAATCTTCTGCACGCCTTGGTACAGTTGCTTGTCAGCCGTGTCCTGCAAATCGAGCTGGATAATCTTGGCACCAGCAAATAATTGCATGATAATCGAGCCTGTAACGATCGGGCCGATACCGAGGTGCATGATCGAACCAGAGGCACCGGCCATGATTGCGCGGAATGACGAAAAGACGTCAAGGGTCGACTCGGACAGACCCCAAATCATCACATTTGTCATCATGAAGTAAATGATGAGAACGAGGGTCGTAGTCCACAATTTCTGATTGAAGCGGACGTGACCCTCAGGCTTGGTGATAGATGGATAAACGTCCACCAAGCGCTGAAGCCCATAGAGTCGACTTGACTCGGGACCTGAATGCATTAGGCAGGCTAAAGCAAGACCTGCTCCAAGTCCAAGAAGTCCAATTCCTACTAGCAGATATCCGACTGTTGATGAATCCGTCAGTGCATAAACGAAGAAGGCAGCGATGAATGCGAGCCAAATAGTCGGTTTCAGCATCCTTCCAAGATAAGGAGTTTCAGCGATGTTCTCAGGAAGATCAGAAGAAACACCCCAAATTACGAAAGCGACGTATGGGAATGATGACAAGAACAGTCCCAGTGCTTTAATCTGTAAATCGGAATCGGTACCGAAGAGAGCATCCTTCTGCCACCAGGCCAATGCACCCCAGTAGATGAGTGAAAGTGCGATAATACCAATGTAGGAGGGACGTCGCTCTTCCATATCGATCACCCGCGCCGCTGCTTATCCTCTATTTCATCAAATCGAGTTTTGAGCCCCAATCATTCCTCTTCCCAATCGTCTGAATCGTCTGCGTCGCCGAGGACGACTGAACCGCCTGCGGCTTCCACCTTCTCGATGGCACGCGCGCTGGCTGAAGCGACAGTGATTGTAATCGCGCGGTCAATTCTACCGCTGCCGAGTAGCTTGTCATATCCCATCTGACCGAGGTCGACCGAATCGCCCTCTGTCATCTGGCAAACTTGCATGAGATTGATGCTGATGTTGACCTTGCGAAGGCTTGGGTGGCGGTTGAATCCGTGCATTCCCCAGTGGCCTGGCATGTACTTGAGGCGGGTCATGAGGCGGTGCTTGTTGATTCCAGCATTACCTCGTCCACCACGCAGACCAGCACCGCGGCCGGCTTTCTTTCCACGACCGTGATAACGGGAGCGACCTCGGAATTTGTTAGTTCGTGATACCATTCATTTCACCTCAAATCATTCTCTCCGCGAGCGAACTGATCTCGTCGCCTCGGAATCCGAGAGCGCCGCCGACCGAGTAAGCTCGCTTGATGCCGCCCCATCCCTTCGCACCGCGTGGCGGGTGAAGACGTAGGACTGGCTTGAGTCCGTCTACCGACTTCATCGATGCCTCTCCAGAGGCTAGAGCCTTGGCGAAGGCCTTGACTGTCTTGAAGTCTGAACCCGCCTTCACAGCAGCATTGTCAACCGGCTTATCGCCGACCATTCGACCACGCTGAGTCAGAAGGTTCTCGATGGTTCCAGCGTCGACGACACCCCATGTGACGAAGTCCTTGGACTTCTGGAGCATTCCAGCGTATGTGGAACTCTCTGGGACGATTGTCGCGTGGTTGACGCGGGTCAGGTTGAGCATACCCATGGTGTCACGGATGCTGCGCTCAACTCCGCGGTCACTTCGTACGCGTACGACGAGGAAGGTCATTGTTCCCCCCTCCCGCTGGTGATGTTCAGGCGATTTCGGTCTCCTTCGCTGATTCGAGTCTTGTTCAACTCGACGAGGGCGTTGAATGTAGCCTGTGCGTAATTGATGGTTGTTCGAGTCTGGCCCGCAGAGCGGCTCCAGACGTCGGAGACGCCAGCCAGAAGTAGAACACGTCGGCCGTAGTCGCCAATTACGAGTCCCTTTCCAGCAGGTGCTGGCATCAAAGTGACTCGAGTAGAACCGGAGCGACCGGTAACCTTCAGTGGAACAGAGGTGCCGGGGCCGCCTCCAGATTCCCATGAACCATTTCCGCGCATGACTGGAATCAAGTTCAACTTGGCCTTGTCGATCGCCTTACCGATAGTACTCGCGACCTCCTTACCCTTGCAGATTGCGAGCCCAACGTATCCGTCGCTATTGCCAACCACGCAGAGGACGTTGAATCGCACACGGCGACCGGAGTCGGTCATGCGCTGAATCATGTTGACCGCGAGAACGTCGTCAGTCATACCTGGAAGGAGTGCGTCAACGATTTCGACCTCGCGAATCGGTAGACCAGTCTTGAGTGCTTCTTCGTAGGTGAGAATCTGACCGTTGGACACCATGCGCCCGAGACGGGTGCGTGGTTGCCAGGCTCGTAGAGCCGCAAGAGGGTCTGGGCCTCGACGACGGCGAGGAGAGGCGTCCTCTACCTCGGCCATAGCCAGAGCGAGGCCGGGGGCGATTGCTGGAGCTTCTTCGACGATATCGGTTGTCTCTTCACTCATGCATTCGCCTCCTCTATTGCCTTCTTTGTCGACTCGACCGCTGCTGCGATCGAATCGCCGATGTGTGCGCCGCTGATGCGGTCGTCTTCTGGAAGTACATCGTCACTGTGTGGAATCTCAAGGCCTGCGTCGACCATTCCTTTGAGGGCAGCGAAGACGCGACTTCCTGGAGTAGAAGAGGCTAGACCGATGTCGAGGATGGCCTCGTCGTGTCCAGCAGCGATTGCAGCCTTACCCATCGCGTATCCAGACAGGTAGCTGGCTGGAACTGATTTGCGAGAAGCATCGAGGGGCCAATCGAACTTGTTAACGAGCATCTTACCGTCAATCGAGACTGTGATCTTGTCACCGCTGGTCTCGTAATCAACCAATTGGCAGATTGTCTGAGTGTTCGTAACACGGACGACTGCTCGTGCGCTGCCGCCGCGAAGCATTCGCATTCTGCGGCGATAATCTGTTTCGCCATTGCGGCGACGCTTGTAGCGGAGTCTCTGGTTCTTACCGTGTGCCATCACTGCTCACCTCCGAGCTTGATTCCGTCGATTTCCATGTTCGACTTCATGTGGGAGATAGAGCGGTATGACCCGCCCTTGGCCTTCCTGTAGTAGTAGCGGTACTCCGATGGAGTGAGGGTTTCGTCGCCCCTCATTCCCTTCAAAGTCCTGCGTTGTGCGCGGATTGTTCTCATCCAGCGGTCCTTTCGTGGGTTACGGGAATTCAAGGTTCCTTTCCTCGAACCCTGGCCCGTGCGTCGTCCCTTCGACTTCTGAGCAGCTGCTTTGCGTGCTCGTGAACGGCTGGTTCCGACCAGAGGTCGTGCCTTGATTACGCCCTCCTCGATGAGGCGGCGAACGTCGTTCTTCTGGACGGCGTTGGCCACGTCGTCTAGGTAGTCCTTGTCAATCCAGATTCTGTGGATTCCGACGACGCGCCCCTCTCGCTGGCTGAAGATTGCAGCCGCGAGTCTCTTCTGATTCGTGATCATCATCTCAAGTCCCCCTTGCGCGCGAAGCGGCGGCGATTGAGTATGCGTAGGCCAAGATCGTCAGCGCGGTCGTGGATACTTGCTCTCTTGCGGTTGCCGACCGAAGCGGAGATACGCACGGCCTGGCGCTCAGGATTGAGCCCGTCGAGGTCGCCAGCAGCGCTGACGAGGACTTCTTCGAATCCAGAGGGGTGGAGTCCGCGAGCGTCGGCAATCTTGCCGTAGCCGACACGGACCATTGGAGAGCGGTACTTGCGGTTCTTGCGCTGACTCGAGTCGTCACCGCGTGGCTTCTTCCAGCCGGTGCGCGAGAGGCGCTTGTAGCGGAACCACTCTTGGCGGCGGAAAGCAGGTTGCTTCTTCTTCTGAGCCGCGCGGGTTGCGAGGGCTTCCTTGGTTGCATCATCGAGGACCGGTTTCTGGCGAGCGGTGTGGAAATCATCCCACTCATCCTCGAATTCCTCACCTTCGAAGTCGTCGTCGACCTCATCGATCTCGACATCGTCAGAGATATCTTCGGATACTTCGACGGGTTCTTCGACGGCTGCTGGAGCGTCTCCAGCCTCCTGTAGGCGAGCAATTAGTTCAGCCTTCTTACCGGATACCGGCAATTCGGCTGCGCGGAGCAGTTCCTTCAGTTCAGCGACTGTCTTACCTTCGTAATCCATCATCAATCACCCCTCATTGGTCTCCCTTAGATACGATGTAGATTCCATCCTGGAAAACACGTCGGTCTCGCTTCTTGATGTGACAGGCACGCTCGATATTCGCAGCGGTCTGGCCGACCTTTTCGCGGTCAGCACCCGTGACGGTGACCTCGGTCTTGTTTGAGACCTTGACCTCGACGTCGGCAGGCGACCACGGTAGAGCGGCGACTCGAGGGACCTTTTCACCAAACAGGTTGGTGATGGTCATCTCGTTTCCTTGCACCTTGATTGTCATAGGGAAGTGAGAGTACACAGCCTTGAGCTTGTACTCGAAGCCCGAGTCGAGTCCTCGGGCCATGTTGTTGAGATGCGCTGCCCAGGTTCCAGCGAGAGCCTTCTCCTTACGGCGCGGTAGGTTGCAGAATACCTCGATTCCTTCCGAGGAATCACGAACCTCGAGGCGAGGGTGGCGGAACTCACGTGTCAATGACTTGCCATCCTTCGCCAGAGTCACGTCGTGACCGGCGAGAGTGGCAGAGACCCCCTCGGGGAGATCGATAGTGTGTGAAATCTTGTCCAACTTTGGCATACTTCATCACTCCTCAAAAGATGTACGCGAGCAATCGCCCGCCGACACGCTCCTTCTTCGCATCGTGGTGGTTCAT